>JBGQGO010000265.1:0-7676 GCA_041497455.1 Blastocatellia bacterium
GCCATCGTTCCTCCTAGGCCCTCACCCGCTGGATATTCGGGTATCGAACCGGCGCTATTCCCGGCCGCCGCCACTACAACTGCGCCGAAAAGGGTAGGTGAGAAGCATGGCAGATCATTAGGAGACTGGTTCTGATTACCGTCGTTGCAGGTTACAGCTTTAAGCACATCCTTGATCAGCTTGCTTCGGTCGATGGTGCTGAGGCTGAGATTGATTACATCGGCGCCGTCAGCCGTATCAGGATCGCCGTCCGGGTCCATGGCGTAGGCAAGAGCCTTCGCAAGCGCCCATATATCCCCCACGCCGTCCGGATCAAGTACGCGAAGCGGCATGATTTGCGCGTCGGGTGCAGCTAGCGCTATCAGTCCCGCGACGTGAGTGCCATGGCCGAACTCCGCATTCTGCCCATACGTACCTTCTTCGCTCGGATCGAGGTCATTATCCACAAAGTCGAATCCCGGCAGAAGTCGCCCGGCCAGCGCAGGGTGTTCAAAGTCTACCCCGGTATCAAGCACGGCCACGATTATGCCCGCGCCGCGCGTGACTGCGTGCGCCTCAGGCAACCTGATAAGAGCCGGAGCCCACTGGCCCACGTACTCTGCGTCGCTTCCACCCCCGGCATAAATCGTCCGCGCCCTGCCTTCGGGTGCTTGCTGCAACAGGTTCGGGTCCGCATAGACAACACGTCCAAGCGGATCGGCGATAAGCGCAGCGGCTTTATCGCGGGGGGAGACGCCGTCAACGATCCACAAGCGGTAAATCGGTCGCGGGACGAACTGGTCGATCGGCGCGGGATCAAGGCCAAAGTCCGCGGCTACCGCGGCAAGGTCGCTATAGCGTACCAGTTTCAAGATTACTTCGCCGGGTAGGAACGAGTCGGATGATGAGGCTTGTGTAGGAATGGGCGCTGGGATGCCGAGCCAGAGCAATAAAACCACGGTTAGCAGACTTAGTAGTCTGGGCGATCTATGACTCATGCGGGGTTCTCCCTGGCGCCTCTGGCGAAAACGTTGAACACAAGTAACTCGCGCCAAATATGAAGAGCGGCGAGGTAAGGAAAAAATACACGAATGAGAGAATTGATGGTTCGTCAATGCCACTTTACCAGCGGCCTAGAAGCACGAACGGAGACCAGAAAAAAGGATGTGGGTGGTGTGCTAGCATCGATAGTTGCGCATGGCGCAGGGCCGCGGCAGGGGATTGCCCATCGAGTAGCTCCCGATAAAAGTCGATCATCAAGTCGGCGGTCGCTGCGTCATTGACCGTCCACAGGCTCACTAAGAGCGAGGGCGCGCCTGCCGAGAAAAAGCTGCGCGCCAGACCGATGATTTCATCTCCCGGCGCTACCGCGCTCACGCCGGTTTCACAGGCGCTCAGTGTCACGAGACCGCAATTTAGATCAAGCTTATTGGCATCGCGGACGGTCAGCCATCCATCGGTCAACCGCAGTGATGAGAAGAGCGGGTTGTCTGAACGGAATTGGCCGTGACAGGCGAGGTGGAGCACATCGGCTGAGGAGGCATGCTCATAGAGCGCGGGAAGAGTAGCCAAGTCCCCGGTCAAGGCAACTGCCGCTGGGAAAAGCGGAGCAAGCGCCGCGACCTCGTCGGCCACTCTGGGCGCTAGCTCGTCGGAAGCTCCGAGCAATACCGCGCGTCGAAAGGGCCGCTGTGGCGCTGCGAGACAATGATGCAGCACGCCGGCGCTCGGGGCGTAGCAAACCTCGCGGCGTTCTATCACATAGCTCTCGCCATCATAAAGCGCGTGAAAAGGAACATAGTGCAATGTTCGAAACGGCACTACCACCAGGCGCCGGCTGCCTAATCTCCACTCGATCGGGCGTAAGAGCATGTCATACAGTGTGCTCAAATGATGGCGCGCCCTGAGCGTGAGCTCATCGATGTGTTCTACCAAGACGTTGATGTTGAAGCGCAGCGAGTTAATCTGAAAGCGAAGTCGCTCTACTGCCGCCCGCACGTCATCTTCACGTCCTAAATGCCGCACCACTTCGACGCTTTCATCCGTGACAACAAAAGCCAGCACCTCGTTATCGAGAGCGAAGTATTCCACAATCGCCGAATCCGAACCCAGGTCCTTCTGAAGTTCGGCGATGTCGAGATGATCTTCTCGTATTAGCCCGCCCGCGCCTCTTTGCTGGAGTTGGCGCATGATTTCGAGCATCTTGCCCTCGCGCTCGCGCGCGTCCCCGCGAAGGGCAATCAAGGAGGCAGGACTTCGGGGCGATTCGGGATCCGGGGGGCGATTGATCTGGCTGTAGAACCAGTTCAACTCCTGGCGCAGTTCTTCGAGCCGTGCAATCAAGTCTGCTTCGAAGTCGTCACGCGGTTTCAGCCGAAATTCGACCCCTCCTCTAAGCATATCCATCAACGTTCGAGCCCGCGCGAGCTCGACGTAGCCGAGCGCCTCAACCACGCGATCGGCTTCAGTATCCGAAAGGCATAGCCGAACCAGTTCCGTGTAGGGCACGAGCTTGTCGGTCACGAACGCAGTGCGGAATTCGTCGCTGGGCAACAGCGCTCGAAGCTCTTCGACGAGCGAGATCGCTCGCTTGAATGACGCTTCGGCGCTTTCCAAATTGCCCGCCTTCGCATCCAGCAATCCGAGCGATGTGTAACATCGCTGCGCGATCTGTGGCAGCGCCTGTGCTTCAGCGTCCCCTAGCGTAGAATCAAACAATGCTCTCGCTTCGCGCTCTTTGCCCTGAGCCCGCGCGGCCTCGCCGCGCAGCCACCGCGCCATAAGCAGTCGCGACAATGTGCCTGCTTCCGACAGAGCGGCTTCGGCCTGGACTGCCGCGACGGAAGTTGCGCGGTAGTCTCCTTCATTGTAGAAGAGCTGAGCCTCCACAAGTCTCACCATCGCTTCGCCGATCCGATTACCCTCGGCGGCATACAATCCGCGCGCGCCGGCTAGCTGCGTTCGGGCGTCTTGAAGGCGGCCGAGCAGGAGAGAGGCGCGGCCGTGGTGCAACAGCGACCGCGCTTGCTCGGCTCGCATGCCGAATTCCTGAAATGTCGGGGTAATCCTGGCGTATATTTCCGCCGCTTCGGGTGCCAGGTTGAGCTCGAGGTAAGCTTCCGCCTGTTCCTGTTCAGCGATGGCCGATTCATGCGGCATACCGAGCGATGCGTAGCGCCTGCGGGATCTTTCGAGACAATCGAGCGCCTGGTCATAACGGCCCTGAAACAAGGCGAGACAGCCGAGATCGCATTCGATCACCGCCTGCGCAATCAATAACCCGGCGGACTCGCTTCGTTTCAGCGCCCGCTTGTAAAGCAACTCCGCGTCGCGAAACCTGTGTTGAAAAATCAGCGCCGTCGCCAGGCAAACGTCTATCTCCGCGAGTTGCTGTTGATCATCCGTTGAAGCGAATCGCTCGCTCGCGGAACGGAAGAGCTCCTCCGCTTCCTTGTAGCGGTCGCGGCGAAGATAGATGTTGCCGAGATTCTGCTCGATTTGCCCTGCCCTCAATTGATCGCTGTGAGCCAAAAATACATCTCGCGCCTGCAGGCTGCTATCAACCGCGCCTTCATACTTCCCCAATATTAACAACCCGTGGATTCTATTGATTTGAGTGGCGGCTGCCAGCAGCGGTTTTCCAATCTCTGTAAACCTGGAAGCGGCTTCTTCGAGCTTGGAGATAGCCAGTTCAGCCTGGCCGTCTAGCTGCAGATCCACTATGCCGCTTGCCCAAACAGCGACCGCGATGATTTCCGGATTGTCAGTGATACCGGCGAGAAGAGCTAGAGCCGAAGCCGCGCCTCGCCTGAGCGAAGGATCGCCGTGTTTGGTTTGATCGAATAATGATTTGAGTGAATGCGCCAGCTCAACGTCGAGAAGCGGGGAGTTCTGTTCGAGTATGTTCTTCTGCTCGGCGTAGTCAGCCGCAGCTACGCGCGCGGCCAACTGCTCTCGATTCATCTTATGCACCTAAATTCAGACGGGGAATTTCTATTTCGGTATTGGGCAAGCGCAGGGTCAGCGCGTACTCGCCATTTACAAGCGCCGGGAGCGTGAATTCACAAGACTCATTGAGTTTGGCATTCGCCGTTCCCGACGTACCTTTAGCTTCGACTTCGCCACCCGCGCAAGCGCCAAGCACCTGTCCCGACACTATCCATTCCTCGCCCGACGGTGACACCTGCAGATGCACTTTGTTCTCGCCGGCAATGAATAGCAGTTGCCGCTCCGCAGGTTCTCCCGCCCGCATGCCAAAAGCCGGCGTTAGCTGCAAACTGTCAAAGTTCAGAGTAGCCAGCAACCGTCGCAAGGTCGACGCGGCCGGCGCTTTCCCTGAACGGAACAGACCTACCGCGTTGGAAATTGCGAGCGGTGGCGCGTCTTCAGCCTTATCATCGCGCATCATCTGCAAAGTAGCCACCAGCCGCGCCCGCAACTGCGAGCAGCGCTCACAGCCCTTTATGTGGGGCAGCACCTGAGCGTGCTCCTCCGAACCGAGGCGGTTATCAACGAGATCGGCAATCTTTTCAAAGGGTATGTGAGGAGAATTCTTCATAAGCTCGTTCCACCACTCCTACAAGCTTTCTGCCATCAGAACAGTCCGGCGCGCGAGCCGAAAAATACGCTCATGTAAAAATATCAAAACTACATCTTGTCTAGAAGCTGCATGAGCTTTTGCAGGCACCGGCCGCGTGTTGGGCCGATGCTCCCTTCCGGGATTCCCAATATCTCGGCCACCTCCGAGTAAGCCGGAGGATCCGAGCGATAAAACAGTAACGTGATGAGTGTCTGGCAGCGCTCATCGAGAGAATCAACCGCCATTCGTATCTGGTGTTGGTACTCCATGCGTTCCAGAATCTGGTCCGGCAGCGGGCCGGTGTCAGCCAGCTCAACGGCTGCCATTTCGCCATCTTCGCTTTCGGCCGAAGCTAATCGTGGATCTTTCCGGCCAAGGATCACCCGCCACGTCTCGCGCCGCGTAGTGGTCACAAGCCACGCTTGAATTCGCTCCGGCCGCTCGATTCCACCCAGCTTTTCAACCAGGATGGCAAACACATTTTGGAAGACGTCAGAAGACAAAGACTCGTCTAAGCCGGCGCGCCGAGGAATGCTGTAGATTAGTCTCTGATACCGTTTTATGAGCGCTTCCCATGCCGCCTCATCCCCTCTTCGACAGGCCAGCACCAGCGCTTTATCGCTAGGGTCCAGGTCCACAGGCGTGTTCATTCCCTTCAAGCAAACTAGATCAGAAAAAGGGTACGACGCATCATTTACAGCCTCGTCGATCGAGATTGTCGAGGCGGTTTCACTTTAGATTGCGACAGTTTAATCGTCAACTCCGGTTGACACTCCGGTTGGCCGCCTATTTGGCGCCGCCGCCAATGAGAGCTGCATGCGCACTCCATCGTCATCCTCGGAGACGAAGCCAAATCTGCAGGCGCGATTGAATGGGCGCGCCAAGATACACTGATCATTTTATTGCTCAGCGCTCGATCTTCATTGTACCGATCAAGTTTCTGGTCCCGAACAACGGTAAACAAGCAGAGACTTTGGCTGACTGACAGCTTTCTTGCAATTGTCTAGCGTTTCCGTCTATACTCGGTTTTCGTTGTTCAGGATTGTCGGCTTGCTGGAGACTTACAAACCGGCGGCCACTGGTTCGTACCCAGTACCGCCCACCAAGTTTGCGACGCTCGTGAGCCGTTGAGCACCATTTGAAAGTTCGAGCGCGGAGTCGTAGTTCAGCTGGTTAGAACGCCGGCCTGTCACGTCGGAGGTCGCGGGTTCGAATCCCGTCGGCTCCGCCACCGTTGAAAAGGAGCCAGTTCATCTGGCTCCTTTTCATTTCGGCCGGCGTCAGACGACTGCGCCAGCATAGACACATTCATACCTTCCTCAATCCAATCCGGACCTTGAATAGAGAAAACCAAAGCGATCGCGTCATGGAAGGGGTTCGTCTTTCGCCAGCGCAGGGAACACGATGCGGTCGTAGATATCGGCGAGAGGCAAGCGGCACTCGATCGATTCCAGCAGCACGCTTGCTGTCAGCTCGGTGGTCACCGAGTAGAGCCAGCTACCGTCGGCTCGACGCGCGTAGTGTTCGATGCTCGGATAGGCTTGCGCAATCATGACGTAGTCGGTGAGCGATGCATTCTGTTGGTAGCGGAGAAACTCCTTGCCCCGGTCATACCGTTCGGTGGTAGGCGAGAGCACCTCGATCACGACGCGCGGGTTGATGAGCACGTCGCGATGCTCATCATGAAACCGGGCCTCGCCACAAACGACCGTGGAGTCGGGGTAAGCGAATAAACCCTTCAAGCCTAGGTCGGACGGGAGCCGCGAGTACACCTTCATGTTCGGCGAGTAGACAGCGCATGGTTTGCCTTTGAGCTGAGTTCCCAAAGTGATCGTGAGATTCGTGCAGATGAGGCTGTGCTCCGGACTCTCACCTGCCATCGCGTAGATCAGCCCGTCGAGCCATTCGTGGCGCTCGAAGGCATCGCGCTCGGATGCCAGATACTCTTCGGGGGTGTAGAGCAATTGAGGTTTGGGAAGACTCGCCATGTGCTCTCCTTCACCATCAAGACTAAGACGCAGCAATTCTAGCACGGTCGTCCGTTACTCGTCATCGCTCGTCGATCCAAGACAAGTGCATCTGCCAGTTCTTCGCGAGCCGCCTAACCGAGGTTGATTGACGCTTTTGCCTGCACACGCTCGATTGACAAAGCTGATCTGGAATCGGATTCTAGTTGGCAGATGATCACCGTTGACCATGCGACTAGCATTGTTCTTGACCGCATCCAGCCGCTCGGCGCCGAGACGGTTGCGCTTGAACAGGCTCACCGCCGCATCCTCGCAGAGAACGTTCGCGCAGACATAGACCTGCCGCCCTTCGATCGCGCTCGCATGGATGGCTACGCCGTGCGCTCATCGGATGTCATTACCGCGCCGGTGACGCTTCGAGTGATCGCAGAAATCGCAGCCGGGGCGCAATTCGAGCAACGCGTCAATGCCGGCCAGGCCGTGAAGATATTCACCGGTGCGCCAGTTCCAGCCGGCGTGGACGCGGTGCAAAGGGTCGAAGTCACTCGCGCCAGCGGGCACATGGTCGAGATACTGGAGTCCGTTACGCCGGGTCAATTCATCACGCCCCACGCAAGCGAAGTCGCGGCGGGCGAAATAGTCGCCGAAGCCGGTCGCGAGATCGGTCCCGCTGAGATGGCGGTTCTCGCCTCGTTTGGATATGCGAGCGTGAGAGTCGGCCGGCGTCCCCGGGTGGCAGTGATGTCGACGGGCAGCGAGTTAGTCGATGTGTCGTCTAAGCCCTGCGGCGCGCAGATACGAAACTCGAACAGCTACACGCTTGCGGCCTATGCCGAGCGAGCGGGCGCGGTAGTTGACATGTTGGGGACAGTCGAGGACACGCCTGAAGCGACTCGAAATGCGTTGATCAGAGCGGCTGACAACCGCGACATCGTCATCACTTCGGGCGGCGTGTCGATGGGTGATTACGATCTTGTCAAGGCTGCGTTGAAGGAGATAGGCGCTGAGATATACTTCGATAAGGTCACAATCAGACCAGGCAAACCAATCGTGTTTGCTCGATACGGTGGGACGTACTTCTTCGGGCTTCCTGGAAATCCCGTCTCGACCTCAGTGACATTCAGTGTTTTCGCGCGGCCAGCGATTCGAAA
>JBGQGO010000266.1:0-7670 GCA_041497455.1 Blastocatellia bacterium
GCTCCTGTTCTATTAACTAGATCGTAGAGACGAAAGCAGAGGGGTGTGCTGAATGAACCCGAGCGAACTTTACTCAACGCTGAATCGCGAGCTTGAGAGCATCAAAGAAGCAAAGACTTTCAAATATGAGGTCCCGCTCGAAAGCGAGCAGGGTGGCGACGTGATGGTCGGCGGCCGCGAGGTCGTGATGCTCGCATCGAACAACTACCTGGGACTCTCTAATCACCCGCGCATCAAAGCTGCCGCGCATCGCGGGCTCGATGAGTGGGGCTACGGGATGGCGTCGGTACGGTTCCTTTGCGGAACTGAGCCGATTCACCTCGAGCTTGAACAGCGAATCGCAAAACTCGTTGGCTGCGAAGCCGCGATCCTTCATTCGTCGTGCTTCGCGGCCAACGAAGCTTTCTTTACCGCGCTGCTGGCGAATGATTTCGGGCAGACGGACTACCAGGACGTTATCTACAGCGACCAGCTCAATCACGCGAGCATCATCGACGGCGTTCGTCTTTGCCGGGCCGTCGCCAAGCAGACCGTCTCGCGGCTGTATCGCAACGGCGACGTGAATCATCTGCGAGAGATGCTGGAAGAAGACCGCGATAAGAACTATCGCATCAAGATCATTGCTACCGACGGCGTGTTCTCGATGGAAGGACTGCTCGCGCCGCTTGCGGAGCTTCGGAAGCTGGCGACTGAACACAACGCGCTGCTGTTTGTCGACGAGTCTCATGCGACCGGCGCTTTGGGTGAGACCGGACGAGGCGCGGTCGAAGAGCTCGGCGTGTTCGGACAGGTAGACGTGATCACGGGGACATTCGGCAAAGCGCTGGGCGGCGCATCGGGAGGATTCATCGCGGGACGCGCGCCATTGATCGAGTTCCTTCGTCAGAAATCGCGGCCTTATACCTTCTCGAACACGATGCCGCCCTCGGTCGTCGTCGCCTCGATCGAAGCGATAACCATGATCGAGGAAGATCCGTCGATCGTTGACCAGCTTCGAGAGAACACCGCCTATTTCCGCCGCCGGATCGTCGAGCTTGGATTCAAGATAATCGAGGGACGCCACCCAATAGTTCCGGTGATGGTTGGCGAAGCTGCGATCGCTCAAGACATGAGCCAGGAGCTGCTGAAAGAGGGCGTGTACATCAAAGGTCTGTGGTATCCGGTCGTGCCCAAGGGCGAGGCTCGATTGCGGGCGCAGATCTCGGCGGCTCACACGCGCGAAGACCTCGACCGGGCGCTTGATGCATTTGATAAGGTGGGCCGGCGACTCGGGGTGATTGAAGTATAGCGGGGGTCACTCGTCGCTTTCTGAACTATGACTAACTTTCTGTTTTGGAACATCAAACGGAATCGAATTGAGGACATCGTAGCGAGTGTCGCTAGTCAGCATGAAGTGGACGTTCTGATTTTGGCTGAGTCTAAGATATCCGTAGGCGTAATGCTGACAGCGCTAAACTCAGAATTGGAATCGGAACACCTATTTCATTTAACAAACGGGGGTAGGTGCAAGAGGATAACGATTTACACCAGACTTCCGAGAAACAGTATCGAGTCCCTGGAGGATTACTCCGCGGACAAATACACCCTGCGCAAGTTGAAGCTGCCACGAGCAGAGGTTTTGCTTGCAGCGGCGCATCTATCAAGCAAACCGCGCTACACGGAGACGGACAAGGACTCTGAATGTCGGATCCTTGGGACCGCAATTCGAGAAGCCGAGGAGGCAGTTGGGCACACACGTACCTTACTAGTGGGGGATCTAAATGCGAACCCTTTTGAAGACGGAGTGGTTAAGGCGGATGGCCTACACGGTGTAATGTCTCGTGCGGTCGCGTCGCGAGGGCGGCGCAGGGTGGCTTCCAGGAGCTATCCCTTCTTCTACAATCCGATGTGGGGCCGGTTCGGTGAATCGACAGAAGGTCCGGCCGGAACGTACTATTACCCGGGCTCGACGTACAAGGAGTTCTTTTGGCATATGACAGATCAAGTCTTAATTCGACCTGACCTGATGGCATCATTTCAGAATGAAGACTTGAAGGTGCTAACCGTAGACGGCGACAGGTCCCTACTTACGCGGAAAGGATTCCCAGATGCAAGGCTTGCATCAGACCATTTGCCGGTTCTATTCCGATTGGACTTATAGCGAGAGGAGTAAACAATGGCGAGCAAAGTTGAAAATCTTTGGCCCATGGATATCAGGGCTACCTCGAAGCAGTTGAGCCCTGTTGCGATTCTGAAGCGCCAGGCTTCACTCTTAGGTGAGCGAACCAAGAACCTTGTGGAAGCAGAAGTGGAGACGAAAGCAGCGGACCATCAGAAAAAGCTCCAGCACTGGTTCTATCTGGTCGCACCGGCTTTGGATTTCTACAAGTATCCCCTGTTCCGCGTTGAGCACGCCCCGACACAGTTCTATCCGCTGAACATACAATTCAACGTGGCCGCTGAGACATCAAGCGAGGGCAATCGTACTAGAAAGTTCGAAGGGCTCACTGCTAGGAAACAGGGGAGCATGTTAAGAGTAAGATCTGAGGCAGAGTTCACCGCGCATCTGAAGACAATCTTTGCCGCCGACGAGACAAAGAAGGTTATTCAGTCGCTGATAGATCAGAGCGTTGGCTAAGCTGACTCCGAGCAGGATGGTCCTTTCTTCAGGTTGCGTGCAATCTCCGCGGCGCAAGCGCAACTACTTAGACCGAGCGCTTGAAGCGCTTGATAAGGTGGGCCGGCGGCCTGGGGTGATCGGAGGCGCTGAACGGGAGGTGAGAATGCCGTCTTCGGAATCTCAGGACAACGATGTTGCGTCCACTGTCATTGATCCTCGAAAGGCGGACGCCTTATACAAACCATTCCCTCCGTTTTCAGACTGGGCTGGGTGTTCTGTAGACACAGCCCGTTTTGAGCATTACTCGGCTGAGCTTAAAAGCTTGAAAGAAGAGTCGGAGGACACGCTCAAACGGGCGCGTGAAATAGTGAAGCGAGCTGCCGCCTTTGACACCGGCGCCATTGAAGGACTTTATGAAACGGACAAGGGCTTCACTTTCACGGTCGCTGTTCAAGCCGCACATTGGGAAGCCGCTCTCGCTGAAAAGGGACCGAGGGTTCGCCCGCTCTTTGAATCGCAGCTCAAGGCGTATGACTACGTTTTGGGTTTCGCGGCGCAGAGAATTCCGGTCGCGGAGGCTTGGATTCGTGAACTTCACACTGTGGTCTGCGAGTCACAGGATACTTATGAAGTCCACACGGCGATCGGTAAGCAGAACCAGCCGCTGCCAAAGGGCGAGTACAAACGCAATCCAAACCATGTTGTGCAGCGCGATGGCTCGATTCATTCGTGGGCTCCGGTTGACCTCACGCCAGCGGAGATGCACAGATTCTGTGAAGAACTTCGAAGCGAACGTTCAGTGCGGCGCACCCCACTATTCAGTCGGCTTACGCACACTATGCGTTTGTTTCAGTGCATCCGTTTGCCGATGGCAACGGACGAGTCGCGCGGGCGCTAGCGTCGGTGTTTACGTACCGAGAATACTCAATCCCATTGTTGGTTCTAAAGGGGGATGTCGAGTACTTGCCTGCCTTGGAGGCTGCTGACAGCGGCGACATCCAGAGTTTCGTGGACTTCATCTTTGAAAAAGCGATCGACACCATTCGGCTGACCGAGGAGAGCTTCAAAGCCGCACAGGCTCCGAGTTCGGAGGCGGCGCTAAATGAGCTCACCCGGTTGTATTTATTACGGCAAGCCGATTCCCGAAAGTTGGTGGACATTACCGCAAACAAGCTGTTCAACCTCTTCAAGGACCTGATAAATGAAGGATTCAAAAAGATTGATTTACCAAACGTTGTGAGCCGTGAGACGGTTACTTCCGAAATACGCAAATTCAAGAAAGGTTATCACCCGGTGGGTAAGGCATCGGGTTTTGCAGTTTCTTCAGCGGAACCATTTCGGGCTAAGATTTACCGCCTATTCCAGGTTGAGGCCCCGAATGACGCAGAAGGGTCCGTATGTATCCGGTGCTGCGATCGCCCTGACTTTTTCGAAGTTTCGTTATCCGAGTTGACGCCCGAGCCAACTGCCGCACTCCGTCTGCGACTCTCGTATTGGAGGGATAAGCTGATCGCGGAAGCGCTGAATGACTTAGCCACTCGCGCCGCAGACTTACATCCATAGTAATAGAACTTTGCTATTCAAGAAACGGTTGACGGGAATCACGCGGCTCTTCAGTTCAAAGAATTGAATCATCGGAGCTGCACTTGTCTAGGCTCAATGATTCAGCGTTTCGGGGTCGTCACAACCGATATCTCTAGAAACTTCGTCACTTTTCCTGTCGTTTAATCAAAGTCTATCCGTTCAGATATCAACAACCCGGCTTCGATGTCGGATTTGAAGTGTGCCTCAACAACAGTTCCTCTAAAAGGAGTAAAGGATGAAACCCAACTACTCGCGCGGCGTCTTTGCCGTTTTGATTCTTATCACGCTCGCCGCTTCCAGCGCTTTCGGCCTCAGGATGACCAACAGCAAACGGAAGATCGAGTTCTCAACTGACTCCAAAGAAGCGAAAGACTACGTTGCGCAGATCGTCAACCGCATCGAGACATTTCAGTTCGGTCCCGAGGTGAACGCGCTTGCCAAGAAATCGGTTGATGCCGATCCGAACTTTGCGTTTGGGTATTATCTTCTGGGCACCACCGCCACGACGCCGGACGACGTGAAGAAGTTCAGCGAGAAAGCCGCTGAACTGGCGAAGACCGCTTCGGATGGCGAGCAGCGCTACATCGAGGCCGTGCTGCTCACTCGAGCCCAGAAGCCGGCCGAAGCCCTCACGATGTTTCTCGACCTGGCGAAGCAGTACCCCGACGACCGGATGGTTCAGATGCTGCTCGGTCAGGTCTACACGAATCTCGGCAAACTCAACGAAGCAAACGCGTCGTTTGAGAGAGCAATCAAGCTCGACGGCAGCACGCCTCGGGTCTACACGTTTCTTGGCAACAACGAATTGTTGAAGGACAACTATGCGAAGGCCCGCGAGCTTTTCAACACGTCGCTCGCCAGGCAGGTGAAAGGCAGCGCGCCGTTCGGCCCCAACTACGGGCTGGCGTTCGCGTACATTTATCAAGGCGACATAAAGTCAGCGGTTAAGACGCTCGAGGCTTACGCGGCTGACTACCAGACCTCGACACAGCAGCAGAACTTCCCGGCGGTGTTCATCTGGAATTCAATCGCGCGGTTGCACCTCGAGTACGGCAAGGCCGAGGACGCGATGAAGGCTTACGAGAAAGGTTATGCGACGATTCCGGGAAGCAACCTCGACGAAACGCAGAAGAAGATATGGCTGGGGCGGCTTTATCATGGCAAGGCTCGAACGCTGGCGAAGATGGGCAAGCGTGAGGAAGCCTGGAAAGAAGCCGAAGTCATAAAGAAGATGATCGAAGACGGCGGCAAGGAGGGCGAGCAGTTCTGGCCCTCGTACCACTATCTGGCTGGTTACTTGAAGCTCGAAGCAGGCGACTATGCCAAAGCGGTCGAAGAGCTGAAGCAGACCGATCTCGCTGATCCGTTCCACAAGCTGCTGCTCGCGCGGGCTTATGAGAAGAGCGGCGACGGCGCGAGTGCTCAGAAGCTGTACAAAGAGATCACCGAGTTCAACCAGCTCACGTTGGAGCGGGCGCTCGCGTATCCGGAGGCTAAGAAGAAACTCAAGGCTTGAAGGACTGTGTAGGGGCGGCCCTTTTTGGACTGCGGCGGCATATTTGGACTGCGCCGCCTGTTCCGCATTGAACGACTATCGCATGCGTGGCGGCGCTTTTTGTTTGCGTGTAGAAGACGCTACCGAGAGACCTGGTTCTGCGGTCGCTCACTTTAAATATGCAAAAGCGCCGCCACCCATGCGACAGTCGTTGAACGCGGAATAGGCGGCGCAGTCCAAATAGGCTGCGGCAGTCCAAAGAGGGCCACCCCTGCATTTGAAAACGCAAACCCCGCCGCGTAGACTATCGATACTCCGTGAAGAGATTTCTGAGCACCGTATCATTGATCGCTGTCATTGTCGTCACGTTTCCGGCGGCGACGCGAGGTCAATCCTTCAAAGTACCTCTCTCGCAGTTCTCACTCGAGAACGGCTTGCGCGTCGTCCTCTCCGAAGATCACTCGGCGCCGGTTGTGGCAGTCGCCGTCTACTACGACGCCGGCTCGCGCAACGAGGTGAAGGGCCGGACCGGGTTCGCTCATCTTTTCGAGCACATGATGTTTCAAGGCTCCGAGAATGTCCGAAAAGCGGCGCACTTCAAGTACATTGAAAGCAACGGCGGTGTGATGAACGCTGCTACGCATTCTGACTACACCGACTATTACGCGTTCCTCCCTTCGAATCAACTTGCGCTCGCGTTGTGGCTCGAGAGCGATCGCATGCGCTCTTTGAAGATCACCGCCGCAAACCTCAAGAATCAGAAGGACGCCGTCAAAGAAGAGAAACGGCTGAGCTATGACAACCAGGCATACTGGCCGGCCCTGTTGAAGATGGACGAGATGGTTTTTCGTAACTGGGCTAACGCTCACTCGGCGATAGGCTCGATGAGAGATCTCGATGCCGCGACGGTCGCCGACGTTAGCAAGTTCTTCGCGACTTATTACGCTCCAAACAACGCCGTGCTCGTGATCGCCGGCGACATCAACACCGGCGAGGCCGAAGCTTTGGTCCGCAAGTATTTCAGCTCGATTCCGCGGCACAAGCCGCCGCCCCCGGTAGACGTCTCGGAGCCGTTCGAAGTCGCCTCGCGCACAGCCATGATTAATGATGCGCACGCTCAAATGCCGGCCGTCTCACTCGCCTGGAAAGTACCGGCTCGCCGTTCGCCGGACTTCTACGCGATTGCGCTGCTCAAGTCTATCCTGTGCGACGGGCAGAGCGGGCGGCTCTACCAGAAACTGGTCAAGGAACGGGCCGTCTCTCTCGAAGTGCAGGGAACGTTGGAAGCGCGCCGCGGACCGGGTCAAGTTGCGGTGTTTACAATACACAAGCCTGACGTAAAAAGCGAAGACGTGCAGGCTATCGTTGAGGCTGAGATCGCGCGGATCAAAACTGAAGGAGTGACCGCTGACGAACTGATCAAAGTAAAGAATCAGTACCGACTGAATCGATTCCAAAGCGGATCGGAAGGAGAGTATTCGAGCCTCCAGACAGCGCTTGGCCGAGCGCTTGCCCTGGGCGAGTTCGCGATGTTCGATGGGGATCCGTCGCTGATCAACGCTGAAATAGACCGCTACCTTGCCGTCACCGCTGAGCAGATACGCGATGTGGCGCGCAGGTACTTTGTTCCGTCAAACACTGCGGTCCTCAACATTCGCGCGGTGAGTGGTCAGGCTCAGCCTGCCGCGGCGCAAAGCAAGATGCGATAGTCAACCAACACCAAATCAGCCAATGCAGATGACACGAGTCAAGACCAGATTGTTCGGGCTGCTATCGCTCGTCGTGCTATTTGAAATCCTGAGCACTTCAGCCGTTACGGGCCCGCCCCAGAAAGCGCACCGCTCGAAGCAAGCCGAGGTCTGGCGCAAACAGCCCCCAAAAGCCGCTGCTGCCCGGCCTTTCACGCTGCCGGCGGTCCGCGAAACCAGGCTCGAGAACGGCCTGACAGTTCTCTTCATTGAAGACCACAGGTCACCGATCGTCACGATCCTA
>JBGQGO010000267.1:0-7545 GCA_041497455.1 Blastocatellia bacterium
CAGACCATCAATCACGAAGGGATCACGGTGCGGTTGGTAGAGCAGAATGTTCATCAGAGCTTGAAGCTTGCGAACCGGGCTTACGTGCTGGAGAACGGCAAGGTCGTGCTTGAAGGCGCGGGTAGCGAGTTGCTCGATGACGAGCGCGTGCGCGAAGCTTACCTGGGGGCGTAGCGGCCCCAGTGGATTCTCGAGCGCGTTGCGTCTCGCTCCGGTTCTACTCTTTCTTTACGACACTTTTCGCTTAGGGGCAAGCATATGAGAACCACGCGCCGGTGAAGGAAGGCGTCAATGCCAGGACAAGTCTTAGTAATCGGAGCGACCGGGTCGGTCGGCAGCGAGCTGGTCACACAACTCGGCCGCAAAGGTGAGAAAGTACGAGCGGCGGCCACCAGAGAACCGGCAGCTCGGCGCAGCCCGGACAACGCTGTCGAGTTTGTGGAATTCGACTTCGAGCGGCCGGAGACTTTCGTCTCGACTCTCGCCGGCGCCGATCGTGTGTTTCTTATTGCTCGGCCGGGAGACGATCACGCGGACCGGGTAGCCTTCCCGTTGATCGACGAGATGAAACGGCAAGGCGTCCGTCACGTCGTCAACCTGTCGGCAATGGGCGTCGAGACTCTTAATGACTTCGCGCTCAGGAAAGTCGAGCGATATCTGGAAGAATCCGGGATCGGCTTCACGCACTTGCGGCCAAACTTTTTCATGCAGGTTTTCAGCACGGGTCCGCTGCTTTTGGATATCCGCTCGACGGGCGGAATCCATATCCCGGCCGCCGACGCGAAGCTCTCTTACATCGACGCGCGGGACATCGCAGCCGTAGCCGCGGCGGCGCTGACTGAGCGAGGTCATGTTGGAAGGGCTTACACGCTCACGGGTGGGCAGGCTCTTGATCATCACGAGATCGCGCGAGACATCTCCGACGCGACAGGTAAGAAGGTTCAGTACGTCGCGATCACCGAAGAAGCCGCGCGAAGCGCTCTCGCGTCGGCCGGTCTTTCGCCAGAGCGGGCGGAACGGCTGATTGGTTTTTATCGGCTGGTCCGGCAGGGGTTCTGCGCGCCGGTTTCGTCCGATGTTCAGGCGGTTCTCGGTAGGCCGCCGATATCGTTCGCTCAATTCGCCAACGACCAATCTTCGTGCTGGAGTTGAGAGGCTGCCGCGGATACCAGTGTCTAGTAGTGAGAGGCGGACCAATGATCAACGAATTCGACCTGAGCACAATCAACGGACTTTCGGAAAGCGAAGCTAATGAGAGGCTCAGGGCAGAAGGCTTCAACGAACTACCATCCACAAAACAGCGCAACGTCTTCGCGATCGCTTTCGAAGTTGTGCGCGAGCCAATGTTCCTGTTGCTAGTCGCCTGCGGAGCGATTTACCTGATACTGGGCGACGCGCAAGAGGCGTTCATGCTGCTCGGGTTCGTGTTCTTCATCATGGGCATCAGCCTCTATCAAGAGCGAAAGACCGAGCGAACCCTCGAGGCGCTCAGAGACCTTTCGAGTCCGCGCGCGCTGGTGATTCGAGGCGGACAACAAATGCGGATCGCCGGCCGCGACGTAGTCCGCGGCGACATTCTGCTGCTTGCCGAGGGCGATCGAATTCCGGCCGACGCGGTGGTCCTGTCGTGCAGTCATTTTCTTGCGGATGAATCGGTGCTGACCGGCGAATCGGTACCGGTGCGCAAGATCGCTGCGGAGGGTGCGGCTGAGATGGCCCGGCCCGGCGGTGAGAACCTTCCATTCGTTTACTCGGGAACGCTGGCCGTTCAAGGCCAGGCGGTCGCCAAAGCACTGGCCACCGGTCAGGGGACCGAGATCGGCAAGATCGGCAAGGCGCTCCAAAAGCTCGAGACCGAACAGACGCCGCTGCAAAACGAGACCAACGCCCTCGTTCGCAAACTCGCGGTCCTGGGCGTTGCGCTGTGTGTTGTCGTCGTGATCGTGTACGGGCTCACGCGCGCGAATTGGTTTGACGGTTTTTTAGCCGGCATCACACTGGCGATGGCCATCCTCCCGAATGAGTTCCCGGTGGTGCTGACGATATTTCTGGCGTTGGGCGCGTGGCGTATTTCGCAGAAGAACGTTCTCACGCGCCGGATGCCGGCAGTCGAGACTCTCGGTTCGGCGACGGTGTTATGCGTGGACAAGACGGGCACGCTGACTCTGAATCACATGTCGGTTGCGATGCTGTATGCCCGCGATGAGTTCTACGACGTCCGTACTCGCGCGAATGAGGAACTGCCGGAAGACTTTCACGAGCTTTCAGAGTTCGCGATCCTGGCGAGCCATCGCGATCCATTCGACCCGATGGAAAAAGCGCTGCGAGAGCTCGGTCACTATTATCTGAGCGGCACCGAGCATCTGCACGATGACTGGGCGCTGGTGCGCGAGTACCCGCTGTCCAATGAGCTCTTGGCCCTGTCATTGGTATGGAAATCGCCCGACGGAGCTGATTACGTCATCGCCGCGAAAGGGGCTCCAGAAGCCATTTTCGACCTGTGCCACTTCGAAGAAACACAACTCGAGCGGCTCTCCGGTCAGGTCATCGCGCTGGCGAACGAAGGGCTTCGCGTGCTGGGCGTTGCGAGGTCCCGCTTCAAGGAAACGGACTTGCCTACGGAGCAGCACGACTTTGACTTTGAGTTTCTTGGGCTTGTTGGATTGGCGGACCCTGTGCGCGCCACCGTTCCGGATGCGATCAAGGAATGCTACAGCGCCGGGATCAGAGTCGTGATGATAACCGGCGATTATCCGGGCACGGCTCAGAACGTCGCGAATCAGATCGGCCTGACGCCTCTGGATGAAATCATCACCGGGCCCGAGTTGGAACGAATGGACGACGCCGAGCTTCAGCGACGAATCAAATCGGTCAACGTCTTTGCGCGCGTGGTGCCGGAGCAGAAACTGAGGCTGGTCATTGCGCTAAAGGCAAATGGCGAGATCGTGGCGATGACGGGCGACGGCGTCAACGACGCGCCTGCGTTGAAGGCGGCGCACATCGGCATTGCGATGGGCGAGCGCGGCACGGACGTCGCTCGCGAAGCGGCGTCGCTCGTGCTGCTCGACGATGATTTCTCTTCAATCGTGCAAGCGGTCAAGCAAGGCCGCAGGATTTACGACAATCTCAAGAAGGGGATGGCGTACATTCTGGCGATCCACGTGCCGATTGCCGGGATGACCTTGATACCTGTGCTGCTCAAGTGGCCGCTGGTGCTTCTGCCGGTGCACATCGCGTTTCTGCATCTGATCATCGACCCGGCGTGCTCGATCGTCTTCGAAGCTGAACCCGAAGAGGCGACAGTGATGAGGCGGCCGCCGCGCAATCCGAACGAGCCTCTGTTCGGAAAGCGCACATGGTCGGTGAGCTTATTCCAAGGGCTCGGGGTGCTGGTAATAATGGTTGCGCTCTACGGCTTCGCGCTCCATCGCGGACAGCCGGATTCAGAAGCGCGCGCTCTTGCCTTCACGACATTGATCATCGCTAACATCGGCTTGATCTTGATCAACCGGTCGTGGGCGCACTCGGCTCTGGCGACGCTACGCTCGCCAAACGCGGCGCTGTGGTGGGTGATTGGCGGCGCGATCGTATTCCTCGGGTTAGTGCTATACGTTCCGGTGCTGCGCGAGCTTTTCCGCTTTGGCGAGTTGCACTGGATCGACCTCGGCGTCTGCCTTCTCGCCGGAGCGGGCAGCATTTTGTGGTTCGAGCTGTTCAAGCTGATCCGTAAGCGAAAGGAAGCTCATCTGCTTTAGAAGCCGCTGAGAGAGCGACAGAGTCACGCGTTCATAGCGCTTTGACGGTTGTCTGGAGCTGCGCGTGTCATTCCTTGATGCCCCGCTGCGCCAGTGCTATGCTCCGGCGCTGTCTTACTGCCGGTATTGCCTCGCGGTCATGATCAACACAACTGAGCGGAAAAGAAAGATTGGCAGGAGTAGAATGAGCGTCAGGATATTATGAGAATCGCATACGACCCAGAAGTTGACGCCTTGAGCATAACGTTCCGCGAGACGACAGTCACAACCCAGGAACTTGCTGAAGGCATCGCGGGAGAATATGACGAGCAGGGGCGATTGGTCGGCCTGGAGATTCTAGACGCCGCACAGCGATTTGGGGAGCCGTCAGTGTTTCGGCAGGTGATTCTGGAAGGCCTCGGACCGGCGGCGCGTGTCGGCGGATGTCAAGCGACGGATATGCCGGGAGGAAAACATGAGAATTGACCGGCTCACGGTACAGAACTTCAAGAAGTTCGCAGAGCAGACCATTACGCTGCATCCGCAGTTCACGTTGTTGGTTGGCGACAACGGCTCGGGCAAGACTACCGTGCTGGACGCGCTAGCGGTGAGCGCGAGCGTGTGGCTCGTCGAATACCCTGACTCGATCTTGCAGAGTAGTTACCGTAATATCCTGCGGAAAGAGATTCGGCTGGAGCCATCCCGTGAAGGGGACCGCATTCAATTTCGGGATAGGTTTCCCGTGCTGGTGAAGGCGACTGGACAGATTGGCGACCAGCCAAAGGTGACTTGGGTCAGACAGATCAAGCAGCGTGGCGGAAAGACGACGAATGCAGGCGCTAAAGAGGCGCTCGATATCATCAGGAATATATACCAGCGGGATCAGTCGGGTGAATCAATCGTTTGCCCCGTGCTCGCCTACTATGGAGCGGGGCGTGCCTGGTTGCCGTCCAATAAGCCAAAGCAAGGCAAGGCCAACGGAGGGCCCGCCCGCCGATGGGCTGCGTTCTACAAGTGTTTCAGCGAGGAAATACGATTCGCTGAGCTGACCGATTGGTTCAGGCGGGAGGCCATTGCGGCCGGCAACAGAAAGGGGCGAGTACGGCCGGGGTTTGAAGTGGTGCGGCGAGCCATTATGCGATGCGTGCCCGATGCCGACGGCGTCTGGTTCGACGGTGACCGGGAGGAGATAGTCCTTTCAATTGGGGGCCACGCGCAGCCCTTCGATAACTTGAGCGCGGGACAGCGGATGATGTTGGCGTTAGTGGCCGACATCGCCATCAAGGCGGTTACGCAAAACGCGTTTTTGCTTCCGCCCGACGAGCTTGGCCCGGAAGATGAACCGCTCCCACGTCTCCTTCAGCAAACACCGGGAGTGGTGCTCATCGACGAACTTGATGTGCATCTCCATCCAAGCTGGCAACGTAGAGTAGCAACCGACTTGAAAGAAACCTTTCCTAACATCCAATTCATCGCCACAACGCATTCACCGCAAGTTGTGGGCGAAGTCCCGCGGGAGCAAATCTTGAAGATAGACGGCGGATTTGTTTATTCGCCTGAGCATTCGTTTGGAGTAGACTCGAGCCGTATCCTCGAAGAGACTATGGACGCCAAGGCAAGAACTGAGTCGATTGATAACCTGCTTGCGAAGTTAGCGAGACAGATCGACGATGAAGACTTCAATGGTGCTCGCGCAACGATCCAAGTGGTGGAAGAGAAGCTCGGCCCGAATGACCCGGAAATCACGAGGGCGCGGACTCTACTGTCATTCGTGGAGCAGAAGTCTTGAGAAACATAGTAAAGAGGACGGAGCCGAAAAGCCTTGAGACACATCGCTGCTCCTTCCAGGCTGACTACAACAACTACGAAGACAAGCAAGGCCTCCGAGAGTCACTCGTTGCGGAGCAGCGGGGAATTTGCTGTTATTGCTTGTCGCGCGTGGTCGCCGATCTCAATGCGATGAAGATTGAACACTGGCAGAGTCAGACAAGGGTTCCTGACCGCCAGCTTGATTATTCCAACTTGCTGGGCGCTTGCCTAGGCGGCGAGGGCAAACCGAGCAAGCTACAACACTGCGATACTCGAAAGGGAAATGTGGACCTGTCGAAGAATCCTGCTGATCCGGCACATGATGTTGAGCGCGTGATTCGATACGGCTCGGATTGGGTTATTCGGTCAACAGACCCTGTGTTCGACAGGGAACTCAACGACGTGCTCAATCTGAACACTCCGCTCCTTAGGAACAATCGGAAGGAGGCGCTTACAGGCTTCATTAAAGCGAGACCGAAGAGTGGAACTTGGAACGAGTCGCTACTTCGCAAATGGCTCGAACAGAGCAGCGGACAGTCAGGTGCAGGTGATCTTCTACCCTTTTGCCAGATCGTGGTCTACTGGCTGCGCAAGCGCCTCAATCGCGCTTAATGGTGAAGCAACCGTTACCTATGAAGTTAGTTTCGAACAATCACCAGAAACCGTCTCTTGCCGACGGGTAACGGGCCCGCCGATCGATGTGAGCTTCGACCGGCTTATGAACGACGGTGCGCTGATGACGGAACCGCGAAGGCCGGTCAGCCCGTGCAGCAGTTGATCCAGATCGCTAACACGATCAACACTGCAGCAACCCCGATAGCAATACCGATGGCGATCTTCGCGCCGGTCGAAAGATTCTGCCCTCTCACCTGAGTGACATCAGTGTAAGCCACCGTCGTCGAATCGCCCGTCTTCAGATTCTTCAGAACGAACGACTCCTCACCAGTAGATCTGGTTCCAATGCAGCGGAATAGGCGACAGCCCCTTGTCCGCCAAAGTAGGTCGTCGTGACCTTGCCGCCGAGGCCAAAGTCAGCATCCAGGCTTCCATCGCGATTGAAGCGGGCCAACGCGATGTTGTGAGTAAAGGGCCACACTCGCGCGCTCCCCACCGCTATGATTTTGCCGTCGGGCTGCGTCAGCACCGCGTAAGCGAGGTCAGAGCTAGAAAAGAAACCGGCAGTAACCTTCCCGTTGACGCCGAAGCTTGTGTCCAGGCTGCCATCCGCGTTGTAGCGCACCAGCGCGAAGTCCGTGCTATCCCTGTCCCAGTTTTTTAGAGCTGCGCCCGCGGCTATCATCTTCCCATTGGGTCGGATGTCTAGTGCGAAGGCGCCATCGGTGTTGCCGAAGAAGTCAGTCGTAACCAGACCTCCGTTGCCGAAGGCTGTGTCGAGACTGCCATCGGCATTGAACCTTGCGAGGACGAAATCCTGACTTGGGTCGTCGGGCTGATAGAAATCGGACCACGTCACGGGATTAGTTCCGGTAGAGCCGGACACAACAATCTTTCCGTCCGACTGTAGCTTGAAGGCGCGCGCCGCGGCGTTTGGGTGAGAGAAATCAGTAGATATCTTCCCACCTATGCCAAAGCTTGGATCGAGCGCGCCGTCAGCGTTGTAGCGAACGAGGGCGATGGCCTCCCTCCCATCCGGCTTACTGACCGTGCCCCCGGCTACTATTTTGCCGTTCGGCAATACGAGTGCGGTAAACGCGGCGCCGGTGGCATCAATGATTGGGACGCCCCCAAAGTCTGTAAGAACCTTGCCGCCGGTACCAAAGCTGGAATCGACATCGCCGTTGCTGTTGAACCGGGCCACAGCGAAAAGCTGAATCGGCCCCGACGCGTTGCTTAATCCGGCGAGCACCAACTTACCGTCAGGCTGGATGCTCACACCGAACGCAGCGAAGTGTTCATTGGTGACCATTCCATTTGCGCCAAAGGTTGCGTCCAGAGTTCCGTTCGGGTTGTAACGCGCCAGAACAAGTGCGGTAGGAGTCGC
>JBGQGO010000268.1:0-7485 GCA_041497455.1 Blastocatellia bacterium
GCGCAGGCTGTCAGCGATCGCCTCCTTCACCGCATTGATCGCTCTCTCCGCCTCGGCCTTGCTGATCGAGGCCCGCTTTGCCACCTTCTCGATCAAATCGCCCTGATTCATCGCCCCTCCTAAATATCGTAGGTTGCTTAGTCCGCTGGCCCAAGATATGGTAGCTGTTTCGCCGGGTTTATAACATCCGCACTTCGCGCTGTCAATAAGTTTCTTTTGGGGAGTCCCCTGAAACGGGTTCTGGCAGCCAGATTCAAGGCTGGCCGTTCTTCAGCGGCGCTGTCTTTGACGCTCAACCGATCTGTAAGATGACCTTCATGTTCTCGGGCGCTGCGGCCTCCTCGAATGCTTGCAAGCCTTCCTCTAACGGCAATCGACGCGATATCAGCGGGCTCAAATCCAAGCGGCCGCTAACGAGAAGGTCCAGTGCCGGGCGGAATCGCCCGCAGCGGGAGCCGACAATGGTCAACTCGTTAACAACGACCTGAGACATTTCCAGCGGGGTCGATCCTTGATGAGTCGACTTCAGGACAACCGTACCTCTTGGCTTAACGACGCCGAGCGCGGTCGCCAGTCCCGAAGGTGATCCGCTGGCTTCTATTACCACGTCAAACCGCCCTGCCCATTCGCGGCCGAGCGCGGGCTTATCCAGCAACACGCGATGAGCACCGAATCCTCGCGCTATCTCCAACTTCTCGATGTGCCGCCCGATGACGGTTAGCGAGCAACCGATCTGAGCAATCACGAGTACGACTAGCTGAGCGAGCTTGCCATCCCCAACTACAGCAACCTCGTAGGAACTCTTGACGGTAACCTGTTCAAGAATGTTGAACGCCGCCGCCAGCGGCTCAACGAACACGGCCGCGTCGTCGCTCACCGAATCCGGCAACTCGATCAGATTGTGAACCGGAAGCGAGAGGAACTCCGCAAATGCGCCGTCGCGCGCCTTGATTCCCAGCACCGTCCTATCAGCACAGTGTCTCGGGTCATCTTGCAAGCACAGTTCGCAATGACCGCATCCGGCGTTGATCTCTCCTACGACGCGCCGCCCGACTAGCAAGAGATCGGGCGACTCAACCACGCGACCAACGAACTCATGACCCAGCGTTCCCTGGAACCCGGCGTAGCCTTTCACGATCTCAAGGTCGGTGTTGCAAATGCCAGCGCAGATCACTTGGACAAGCGCCTCGCCTTCGCGCCGCGGAATCGGCGCATCGCGCACGAGTTTGAGATTGCCACAAAAGGTGAGAGCTTTCACACTCGATCTCGATCAGCGCGTAAAGAGGAACGAGTTCGATAGGTTTCCGCTACCGGCCGGGCTTTCGACGCGAACAAGGAGACTCCCGCGCTTCACCAGCTTCTTCAGCTTCTTCTTTGTGGCGTAGAAGACCGTGTCGGTTCCGTCGGGTAGAGGTGGACCAACAGAGAAGACATTAGGCAGCGCGATATCCTCACCATCCAGTTGGACGGTGACTGCGGCGCTGTTAGCGAAGAAGCCGGCGCCGGTTATCTTCAGAGCAGGGCTGTCGTCCGGCGCGCTTGTGTATTCGACGCCAGTTATCGTTGGATAGCCCGCGCGAATTTTCAACGAGCCGCCACTCCCCTTCCCGCTTGTCTCGATCAGATATGTCACGCCGGCAGTGGCCGGGAATGTGAGCAGCGCCCGATTGCCTCGGCCAGGCGGATTTCCAAAATCGTCGCTACAAGCCACTCGAACGAGCGATCCACAAATACCGGTATAGACGCTCACCACGGTATCGTAATCGCTTAAGCTCGTGTCTACGCCGCACACCGTGCTCACGGTGGGAGTGACCGCATACCAGACAGTGTTTGTGTCCGGGCCGCCTGTGCACGACACGGGATCGTCAAGTGACGAGGTCGCCGATACGGTATCGAGAGTATCAAAGTAAGGCAGCGAAGCGATCGCGCGCGGACTCTGACAGTTGTCGCTCGGGAATCCGCTTGGCGGCGGTGGCGGCGGTGGAACCGATGAACCGAAATCAAGCTGACCATAGAATATCTCTTGTTTGCCCCGGCGTGTGTCAGCCCACATAATGTGCGCCTTGTCGCGCGCAGCCACCACGCCGACATAATCGCCTATGCCAATTGCGCTAGTATTCGAACCCAGGACGTTTGCTTGAACACGAGGATCAGAAGAGGTCGAGCTTATTCTGGTATTCTCGCCAAAACTCTCGCCGCCATCCGTTGAGCGAGCGAGATACATGTTCATCAACACCGTGCCCGGATCATCTCGGCGGTCGTAGAACGCCACTTCGACGGCGCCGCTCGACGAATCAACGCTCAGCCAGGGAAAAAACTGATCTGCCCCACTACTATCGGTGTTCACTCTAACGGGCAAGCTCACATCTGGAAGGCTACCGGCACGCGGCGAGATCCTTCTGAGGAAGACGTCCGTGTCTCTTCTGTTAGTCGATTCAGCCCACGCAACGTACACCATTCCGCGATTCGGCCCCGTGCTCCGATCGACGTCGATCGTAGGAAAGCTATTCGCGCGATCTACGCCGGTGATAAAGAACGGTGCGTTCGGACCTTCGAGGTTGCCGACATACTGGTGGACGATCATGTCAATCGAAGCCAGGCCAGGCAGGAAAGTATCGCCGCCATCCGGAGAGGCGTTGAACAACAAGGTTCGCGCAGGCATTCCCACCCAGGCGGCGTAGAACTCGCCGTTCGGCCCGGTGGCCAATGAAGGCCCTCGCATATCTCCTACGTGACCGATCGCCTTTGACGCAGAGAAGTTCGCATCGGCGGGCCTGCGACGTGAGACTCGAACCACCGTGCCATTCTGGCCGTTTTCATCCGGGCCGGTGCTCGTCCATACCGCGTAAACGCTATTCTTGAATTGGCTTGTCGGAGACGCATCGACCGTCATGCGACACTGATCGGCTCGCCTGGGAGTCGCGATGTTGCCAATATCAACTACAACAGGCTTCGGGTTCGTGAATGTACGGCCGTTATCGGTCGACTTAAAAACGTAAACGCCCGAATCGAAGCTCGAGTTGTCGTGCATCAGCACACACAGATAGAAATTCCCATCAAGGTCCGAAGCGACTGACGGCTGCGTCGCGCGTCCCCACGTCTTCTCCGGTGTTTCGAGCCCAATCAGCCCGGTTCCCCACGAGCGGCCGCCGTCAGATGAAAAATAATAGGACACAAGCGTGTCGCCTCGACCCGACGTTCCTCCCCCTTGAATCACCTTCGATGCACCCACGATAACCTGATCGTTCATTGGACTGACCGCGATCGAAGTCTCATCGCGAGGATCAGGTTCGGTGCCGGGCATCACGGTTGTCTCGAATAGCGACGGCCCCGCATCGGCTCTCGTCACAGACTCGCCGTAGAAAGTCGGGCAGATAAGCACGGCGATAATCAGAATCGATATGACTATGGGCTTCACCTTTGACATCAAAACTTCCCTTACACAGTTCGCATTCAATTCAAATCGAACAGAGGCGTCACACAAAGGATTCTTCCACACGCAAAGAAGCCGCGCAAGCGATAGGCCCTGCAAACTTTTCAAAGAGATTTCACACAGTTATACTCAGACTCCATTCGATCAGAAGGAGAGCCTCTGGAAAAGAAACACTATCACCTCATTGGCGTCTGCGGCACCGCGATGGCCTCGCTCGCGGGTATGCTGGTCGAACAAGGGCACCAAGTCAGCGGTTCAGACGAAAACGTCTACCCACCGATGTCGCTCGAACTACAGCGGCTTGGGATTCCTGTGCGCGAGGGCTATAAGCCTGACAATCTCTTGCCGCGGCCCGACGTGGTTGTTGTGGGCAATGCGATCACTCGCGGCAATCCCGAACTCGAGCACGTGCTCAACGAGAAGATTTATTACACGTCGATGGCCGCGGTCGTCAAAGACAACTTTATTCGCGGCCACCACTCGATCGTCGTCGCCGGCACGCACGGCAAGACCACCACCACTTCTCTGATGGCTTGGGCGATGGAGCGAGCGGGCGCAAATCCATCGTTTCTGATCGGTGGCGTCGCGGAGAATTTCAACTCGTCGTTCCGGGCTACCAACGGCCCTTACTTCGTCATCGAAGGCGATGAATACGATACGGCCTACTTCGACAAAGGGCCGAAGTTCATGCATTACCTGCCCGACACGGTGATCTTGAACAACGTCGAGTTCGATCATGCTGACATCTACCGCGACCTTGAAGCAGTAAAGTTTGCGTTCAGCCGGTTGATCAATCTCATTCCCGGAAACGGGCGATTGATAGCCGGATGGGACTCCGGCTTGGTCAGAGAACTTTCGCCGCGCGCCTTCTGTCGCGTCGAGAGCTTTGGCACGAGTCACGAAGCTCGATGGCGCGCGGACGACGTTAGTTTTTCATCCGAAATGACCACGTTCACCGTGCGCGTCGAAGGACGCGAGCTCGGCCGCTATAAAAGTCCACTCGCCGGCTTGTTCAACGTGCGCAACTGTCTCGGCGTAATTGCAGCCTGCGAGGCGCTCGGCCTCGATCGAAGCGCCGTGGCCGGCGCGATAGCGGAGTTCAAAAGCGTCAAGCGTCGGTTGGAAGTACGAGGTGAAGTTCGCGGCGTCACTGTGATCGACGACTTCGCGCATCACCCTACCGCCGTTCGCGAAACGCTTCTCGCGGCCCGGGCCAAGTATCCCGGGCGCCGCATCGTCGCGATCTTTGAGCCCCGCTCCTACACAGCCCAGATAAAACTATTCCAGCAACAATTCGAAGACGCGCTTGCCGAGGCTGACGAAATAATCATCGCCCGCCTTTTTCACCCTGAGCGGTACACGCCAGAAACCGCGATCTCCCCGTCCGAGATGTTGGATCATCTCCGGGCGCGCGGCCGTGAAGCTCACTACATCGCGTCCCCGGATGACATAGTCTCGGATCTTACGCCACGCCTAAAAGGCGCCGAGGTCCTGGTGATAATGTCAAACGGTTCGTTCGGTGGGATCCACGAAAAGATGCTGAAGGCGCTTAGCAGCGCTGAGACAAGCGCGCACGCGGAAGGTTAGCTTTGTCAGAGCAGGTGAGTTACTTGCTGGAAGCCGGCGCATCGGCGATGACGCTCAGCCGGCCTTTGGGCTCTATTCGCCCGCGCAAAACATTCTTGATCGGGTTGGGTAGGAAGAACTCGGCGATCCTCGCGATGCTATCGACCAGTTCCTTTATGTCCCGTTGACCTTTCCAGTGATCCATAACAACTCTGCGGTCGGCACGGTTGAACAGCCTCAGTATCGAGATTGCGAGCAGGTAGGAATCATCCACCTGGCCGATGAATGGGATGAAGTCGGGGATGATGTCGAGCGGGACGATGACGTACATGATGATACCCGCCAGGATTGCCTTATCAGCTTGAGAGACGCGCTCATCTCGTAACAAGCCAATCAACAATCCCATCAAGTTGGGAATGAAGAGCAGCAGTTCCCGCATCTTTCGTTTCAACTTCCGCTGTTCCGACATTCATCTCCTCCGGAGCGTGAGTTGGGGTTACGCTTTGTATTCTAGGTATACCGGCGCCCGGCGTCAATTTCGCGATCGAGCCCCTAAGAAACTAATCGAAATCCGGTTGGTTGACAGTGATTACTGCGCACGATAACATTTTCTGCACTTAAATCATTGCTACTCACTTTCACTCGATTACAACGCACAGAATCTGGGAATAGGTTTCAATGAGAAGAAAGAAGCGCACAAGCCAGAAGAAAGCCGAGAGCCCCTCTGCCCAGGCTCCCGCAGTTGCTCGCAATTGGATCCTTGGACTGATACTCGGCCTGACCTTCCTGGCCTTTTCCAATTGCATCACGAATGGCTTCGCGTACGACGACACAAGTCAGATACTGAGTAACCCTTTCATTCGTGACCTTGGGAACCTTCCAAAAGCGCTGGTCACTGAAGCCTGGTATTGGCGAGCCCAGCAGGACCAGGATCCAAACACGCAAGACAAGCCTTCGACCCCGTACTACCGGCCAATCTTCACGGTATACCTCATGATCCTGTGGAAGGTTTTTGGCGCGTGGGCTCCCGGGTGGCATCTGCTTAATATAGTTGTGCACTTGCTTGTCGTGTATCTTGTTTTTCTAGTGATGGAAAACGTCACAAAAGATCGACGGATGCCGGCTATAGCGTCGTTGCTGTTCGCGCTTCATCCGCTGCGCAGCGAGTCCGTCGCCTGGATCAGCGGCGTGACGGACCCTCTCCTGGCCATCTTTTTGATCGCCTCGCTCTACTTCTACGTCCGTTACCGCGGCGAGGGCAAGACCCGGCTGTTAGTTTCATCGCTCGTGCTCTTCCTCTTTGCCGCATTCGCGAAGGAGCCCGCGGTCGCGCTGCCGATCTTCATCGGGGCGTATGAGTTGCTCGTCATCAACCAGGACAAGACCGTTCGCGAGAGGATCAAGCCGGCAGTCAAATACTCGGCGTGTTTTCTGCTTGTGTCCGCGCTTTATTTTTTGGCGAGGTATTACGCGCTCGGGTTCGCGGTCAACAACAGTAACTTCAAAAGCTATCCCATTTCAGGAATCTTCCTGACAATTCCGCTGGTCATATGGAAGTATGTCATGCTGCTGGTTTGGCCGGTTGACCTGTCGTTGTTTCACGCGACCCCGATAATCAAAAATCCTCTCGACGTCGAGTTCATTCTGCCTTTCGTGGCGTTGATCGCCTTGGCATTCGGGCTATGGCGGCTACGCGGTTCAATCGTCGCGCGATTCGCCATTCTCTGGTTTGCCGTCAATTTGCTCCCGGTGCTGAACCTTAGCGCATTTGCCGAGGAGTTCCTTGTGCAGGAGCGCTACGTTTACATCCCGTCAATTGGCTTCTCGCTGCTTGTTGCGGTCGCAGTTGCGAAAGTGCCAATAGAGAAATGGCTTCCGTTTGGAAGCCGGCCGGTGGCACAAACCGCGCTCGCGGGGCTGCTCGTGTTGCTGCTTGGCGGAAAGAGCGTCGCCCAGAACACCGCCTGGAAAGACGATCTGACACTCTGGTCCCACGGCGTCGAGGCCGCTTCCGAACAGACGATGTCGCATTACATTCTTGGGCACAAGCTAATCAATCTGGGAAAGTACGGAGAAGCCGCCGAGCAGCTCGAAGAGTGTTTGAAGCTGTCCCCGGACAGTCTGATAGTCATCAGTAACCTGGCATCGGCCAACGTGATAATGTACCAGAATGTTGCGGCGGGGAATCCGGGCGCCGCCGATCGAGCCCTGCTCGACCGCGCGTTGGAGCTTTGCGAGAAGGGTCTGACCAAAGCGAGTGATTTCCCACCGTTGTGGGACACGCTCGGCACGGTCTATACGTTTGAAACGGGTCTCAAGAACTACGACCGCGCCATAGCTTGTTTTCAGCGCGGGCTGAGTTTCAACCCCGAGAATGCGATGATCACCTTTCACCTCGGCGGAACGCTGACAAAGAAGGGCGACCTTGAGAATGGCGTGCGTTTCTTGCAGGCCGCGCTCGAAATGGATCCCAGGATCATCGACGC
>JBGQGO010000269.1:0-7476 GCA_041497455.1 Blastocatellia bacterium
ACCTTCAGCTTCTCACGCCGGCGATCCCGACGTTGACCGGCCTGATGCTCTCGGGATGTTACAAGATTCCCGCGATCCAGATGAACGTGACTGCGGTGTTCACCAACAAGATGTCGACCGATGCGTATCGCGGCGCCGGAAGACCTGAAGCGACTCAGGTGATCGAGCGAGCTGCCGATCTGATTGCAGCCGAGCTTGGAATGGACCCGGTCGAGGTGCGGCGCAGGAACTTCCCCGAGCCGACCGAGTTCCCGTTCAAGACGGCGACCGGGTTGTTCTACGACAGCGGCAATTACCAGGGCGCGCTCGAAAAGGCGCTGGGCATGGCCGACTACACGAAGATGCGCGAGGAGCAGAAGAAGGCTCGCGAGCAAGGCAGGATCGTTGGCATAGGCGTTTCGACCTACGTTGAAATCTGCGCGATCGGGCCTTCAGCGGCTACGCCGGCAGGCGGATGGGAAAGCGCGACGGTGAGAATCGAGCCCACAGGAAAAGTGACGATATTGACCGGCGCATCGCCGCACGGTCAGGGCCAGGAGACTTCGTTCGCGCAGCTCGCGGGTGATGAACTGGGCGTAGACCTCAACGACGTCACCGTGATTCACGGCGACACTGCGATCGTTCAGTATGGCATCGGCACGTTTGGCAGCCGCGGCACCGCTGTAGGCGGAACGGCGGTGTTCAACGCACTTCAGAAGCTGAAAGAGAAGGCGACGCAGCTCGCAGCGCATTTGCTTGGGGCGGATGCCTCGACCGTGGTTTTCAAAGAAGGTCGCTTCAGTGTGGAAGCAGCAATGGCGGCCGCGGGCGGAAACGGCGACGGAGGCAACGAAGCGGCTGCCCCTAAGAGCGTCTCGATTCAAGAAGTCGCGCTTGCGGCTCACGTCGCTCACAATATCCCGCCCGGGTTTGAACCGGGTCTTTCAGCCACAAACTTTTTCGAGCCTTCGAACTTCACCTTTCCGTTTGGCACTCACATCGTTCAGGTCGAGATCGACCGCGAGACCGGCAAGATCGACATCCAGCGCTACGTTGCGGTGGATGATTGCGGCAAGGTGCTCAACCCGATGCTGGTGGACGGACAGATTCACGGGGGCATTGTTCAATCGATCGGTCAGGCTCTATACGAAGAAGCCGTGTACGACGAACAAGGTCAGCTTGTGACGGGCACGCTTATGGACTACGCGATTCCGAAAGCGGCGATGGTTCCGTGGATGGAGCTTGATCGCACGGAAACTCCGTCACCGGTGAATCCGATGGGCGTGAAGGGAGTCGGTGAGGCGGGCACGATCGGCGCTACGCCGGCGATTGTTGGGGCTGTTGTTGATGCGCTTTCGCCGTTCGGAATCCGGCATCTGGATATGCCTATCAAGCCGGAAGCGGTTTGGCGAATCATTAGCACGCAGACATAAGAAAGCCGCCGGTTTCTGCGCGCCGAAGTATCATGAAGAAAATCGAGACAGATGACGAGTTGCAGGCCGGTCAGGAGTTGGGCGGTTTGCTGGTAAGGAGTCAGGGCATGGGCGTGAACTGGGCACGTCTGTCAGCGGAATCACATTATCAGGTCGCTGTTGAGATAGAGCGAGCTCTGCTCCAAGGCGACTTCGACGAAGCAGAGGCTGGCATCAAGGAGCTGATTAACGCGTTGGGGCGTTCCGAAAAAAGAGCGCTAAAGAGCCAACTCATTCGCTTGATGGCACACATCATCAAGTGGAAAACACAACCCGAACGGCGGTCATACGGTTGGGTAGCAACGATCTATAACGCAAGGGAAGAGATTGCCGACATTCAGGCGGAGACGCCGAGCTTGACCGGCGATGTGATTAGGGAAATGTGGGATGCGTGCCTTCTGGCGGCGACCCGTGAGGCTGAAGGAGAGATGAATCAGAGATCCAGCGTCTCGTCGCTTTCCTGGCAGGAAGTGTTCGAAGAGGAATACGAAGGAAAGTAGGACCCCAGCTTCCGCAAATATGGAAGGCTGCCGACATTCGAGACCGTGTGAAGACTTCGGGAATCCCACCCACGGCAGTGGGTGGATTGTTCAGGCGCGGCCTACAGGACGGCCGGCCCGCCCCCTCTTGTTTTGTTATCTCTCTCCTCGCGCCGCGAGGGGAGAGAAGGAGAGGAAAACGGGAATCCCGGGTTTGCTCGATGTAGGCTGGGCTTGAACTATCCACCCACTGCCGTGGGTGGGATTCGGGAAGCCGATGGACTATTGAGAGCGGTTCTTCTCGTGACCGGATTAGCGAAGGAGAGTGAATATGATTCCAGCACAGTTTGATTACTTGACGCCAAAGACGATCGACGAAGCTATCGGGCTGCTTGCTCAACATCCCGACGAAGCCAAAATACTTGCGGGCGGGCATAGCTTGATTCCAGCCATGAAGTTGCGGCTGGCGATGCCTCACGTGCTGATCGACATCGGCCGTATCAAAGACCTCGCTTACATCCGAGAAGAGGCCGGGCAGATTCGCATCGGCGCGATGACCACTCACTATCAACTGGAATCTTCGGACCGGCTGCGCGAGATATGCCCGCTGTTGCCGGAGTGCGCAGCTCAGATTGGCGACGTTCAGGTGCGCAACAAAGGAACCATCGGCGGGAGCCTCGCTCATTCGGACCCGGCCGGCGATTGGCCCGCCGCTATCATCGCGCTCGGCGCGGAGATCGTTGCCGTGAGCGCTAGCGGCGAACGCACGATCAACGCAACCGACTTCTTTGTCGATATGCTTACGACTGCGCTTGAGCCTGGCGAGATTCTGCGCGAGATTCGTATTGCCACGCCGAGTGGGCGCTTCGGGCAGTCATACATGAAAGTGCCCCAGCCCGCGTCGGGATTCGCGGTCGTCGGCGTAGCGGTTAATCTCACGCGCGACGCAAGTCGTGTGTGCCAGTCGGCCGGCATAGGCATCACCGGCGTCGCGTCGAAAGTATATCGAGCGAGCGCGGTCGAGCAGGCGATCACAGGAAGCGGTCTGGACGAACAAGCCGTAGCCGGAGCGGCGAGTCATGCCACGGATGGCGTATCGGTAAACGGCGATCTCTACGCGTCCGAGGCTTATCGCCGCCATCTCGCGCAGGTTTACACCCGCCGCGCCATCGAAGCCGCGGCCGCACGGGCGAAATAGGTTTCTGGTTTCTGGTTTGTGGTTTCTGGGTTCTGGTTTCTAGTTTCTGGTTTGCAGTGTCGGGTACGGAATCAAGAGCCTTTGTTCACGGGGACCAGAAACCAGAAACCAGAAACCAGAAACTTTTGTATGAAGATCGAAGGAACTCACGAACTCCATACCAGCCCCGAGCGCGTCTACGAAACTCTGATTGACCCTGTCGTGTTGCAAAGGTGCATACCTGGCTGCGAGCGGCTGGAGAAGACCGGAGAGAATGCTTACTCGACGACCCTTCGCGCTGGAGTAGGTTCAATCAAAGGAGTTTTCACCGGCAACGTTCGCCTTGAAGAAATGCGACCTCCGCGTCACTTCCGGATGGTTGTAGACGGCAAAGGCCAGCCGGGCTTCTTGAAGGGCTCTGGCGATCTGGACATCGAAGCGCGCGAGGGCGTGACAATAGTCAGCTACAAGGGCGAGGTACAGGTTGGCGGCACGATCGCGAGCGTGGGCCAGCGTATGCTTCAAGGCGCAGTGAAGATGATGGCTACACAGTTCTTCACCGCGATCGAAGCCGAAGCCAAGACTGAGTCGCACGAGCCCCCGCCAAAGCACGGCTTTTTTCGAACAGCCCTGAGGTGGCTCTCAGGGCTGCTGCGGAGGATGTTCAGAGGAACCGTCCAATCGGCGAAGTGAACGTTAGTGTTCTAATTCGATGTTCTCTCAGCGTAACCAATGAAGTCCCACGTACTGCTTCAAGGCATCTGAAGATTGGGGAACCAAATGCTCATTACACACAAATACGTAGACATGCCTGCTGATGGAAACCCGATGAGGACGTTTGTCGCGGCCCCGAAGGAGGAAGGGAGGTATCCGGGGATTCTTTTCTATTCGGATATATTTCAACTCACAGGACCGATGATTCGCGCGACCACGCGATTGGCGGGATATGGGTTCGTGGTCGCCGCGCCTGAGATTTATCATCGAATCGAACCACCGGGAACTGTGATTTCATTCGATGACGAAGGCCGAACGCGCGGGTTGGCCGGAGCAGCGCAAACACCGGTTGCAGACTTTGACGCCGACTGCCGCGCGGTGCTCGATTACCTTGATCAACATCCGAGCGTTGAGAAAGGGAAGCTGGGCGCGGGCGGGTTTTGCATCGGCGGACATCTCGCGTTTCGAGCAGCGCTTCAGCCGGACGTGCTCGCGACGGCTTGTTTCTACGGGACCGGGATTCACAACGGGAAGCTTGGAAAGGACGAAGACGCCGGCTCACTTGAAAGAGCTTCGGAGATTCGAGGGGAGTTGCTGCTGGTCTTCGGCACCCTCGATCCGCACGTGCCCGAGGAAGGCCGCGCAAAGATAAAGACGGCGCTCGATCGGGCCGGCACGAAATTCTCGATGACCCTCTATCCCGCCGAGCATGCCTTCATGCGAGACGAAGGTCCGCGCTACGACCCTGAGATCACCGATCAAGCGTGGAGCCAGATGATTCAGTTTTTCCGCCGCGTGCTCTGAACCCTCGTGGGGTTCATATCAGGTGTTCGTAGTTCGGCCTTTAGGCGGAAGTTTGTAGGGTCTTTCGACTGGCTATCAGGATACAAACTTCCGCCTAAAGGCCGAACTACGAACAGGCGGCAGCCGAGAGTCCGCATTTCAATGACGCTTCCATTGTCTCCGTCGCGGCGAGCGGTTTAAACTAACGGCTGTAGGATCATGGCGACTCAGGAACCAGACGCGCATATATGCCAGCAATGCGGGGCAAAAGTAGCTCCCGACCTTCGCTACTGCGTACACTGCTATTCGCCCGTGGGCGCGAGCGCATCGCGGGCACACGTTGAACTGGCCGGCAAGACTGCAACCACCCACCGGCCCGATCCGACGTTGGTTTTTTCACCAGAAAGGCACGAAGCGATAGTCCGGCGCGCACGCAGCCGTAAGCGAATGATTATTACGGCCACGATCGTGTTGGTTATTGTTGTTGCTGGCTCGATTGCTCTGAACATAATCAACCGCAGCCGGCGCGAGGCTCAAAGAACGATGGCCCGCGAGCAAGCGGCGCATCGCGAACTCAACGCGTTGGCCGATGCGTTGGATAGATTCAAGGCGGACGTAGAACGTTACCCGACAAACGAAGAAGGACTCAGATGCCTCGCGCGCAAGCCGGCGGCGTTTGAGGCTGTCGGCGAAGGGCGTTCGAGCTACTGGTTCGGGCCTTACCTCGAAAGCGTGCCGGAAGTCGATCCGTGGGGAAGTGATTACGTGTATCACACGGCGGATGGTGGCCGCAGTTTCGAGCTGTTCTCCCCCGGTCCCGGCGGTGAAACGGGCTCTGACAGCCGCTTTCGAATTACCTCTCAACCCTCCACTGCGACTGATCGCTGACGTGCGCCCGGATCGATTGGGTGCGCGTGAGATTTTCGCACATCACATCTGACCGAGACTGTGAAAACTCCGGGAATACCACCCACGGCAGTGGTGGATAGTTCAAGCCCAGCTTACTAAGCGATCCGCCAGCCCCTCTGTTTTTGTTATCTCTCTCTCCCCTCGCGCCGCGAGGGGAGGGAGAAGCAGAGAAAGACGGGAATCCGCGTGCGCCCCTTTGTAGGCCGGGCTTGAACCATCCACCCACTCCCGTGGGTGGTATTCCCGGGGTTTTCACAGCCTCTGTCAGAAGTGATGCGCGAGGATCTGACGCAGAGCCAGATCGATTCGAAGCGCTGACTAACAGAACATCGATATGCTATATTCAAAACTCTTAATCGGCGTCGCCGCGAATAGATATGGCCTGGTTCTTATCAATAGTAATCCCAGCATACAACGAGGAGAATCGCATCGGGCGCAGCCTGGATGATCTCTTACGTTTTCTTGAAACCCAGACCTATCTGGCGGAAGTGATAGTGGTGGATGACGGCTCGTCTGACGAAACGGCCAAACGCGTCTTGGAGAGAACGTCGAAATATCACGACGCGGGACACAAGCTTCGAGTGTTGACCAACAAGCCAAACCGCGGCAAGGGCTACAGCGTCAAGCGCGGACTCACGGAAGCGAGCGGCGAAATAGTTCTGTTCAGCGACGCGGACTTTTCTTCTCCAATCACCGAAGCGCCTAAGCTGATTGATCCCATCGCCGAGAAGCGCGCGGATGTCACCCTCGGCTCGCGAGCGCTCAACCCAGAGTTGATCGGCGTGCACCAGCCGCGAATGCGCGAGTTTGGCGGTGCCGTGTTCAATCTTTGTATGCGAACCATCACCGGCTTGAAGTTCAAGGACACTCAATGCGGGTTCAAGGCGTTCCGCCGTGAGGCCGCGCTTCCGGTGTTCGCGCTACAGCGCGTCGAGCGGTTTGGCTTCGACCCCGAGGTGCTGTACATCGCCAAAAAGCAGGGCAATCGATTGCTGGAAGTGCCGGTGGTATGGAATCACTGCGAAGGCGGCGAGTTGCAAAATAAATTGAACTATCTGCGAGACTCAATAAACATGTTTGCGGACCTGATACGCATACGCCTCAACGATCTTGCGGGTCGCTACAAGAATCCGCCCGCCAACTTTCAGATCGAATCAAGCCAGCCGACAGAACAAGCGACTAAACGCGCGGTGGGCCGAGTCGATTGAGCATAGCTCATGACCATTAGACTGAACGTCAACATCGATCACATCGCGACGATACGGCAGGCGCGTCGTACCTGGGAGCCCAGCATCACCGCCGCGGCTGTGCTTGCGGACCTTGCCGGCGCGAGCGGAATCACGATTCACCTTCGGGGCGACCGGCGCCACATCCAGGACGACGACGTGCGCGTCTTGCGCGCAGTAGTCAAGACCCACTTGAATTTGGAGATGGCCGCCACCGAAGAGATGGTGAGGATCGCATGCGAGGTTCGACCCAACACGGCGACCCTGGTGCCGGAGCGATCCGAAGAGGTGACCACCGAGGGCGGACTCGACGTCACGCCCCGCGAAGGTGACATTCAGGAGGCGGTCCGGGATCTATCAGAGGCGGGCGTGCTCGTCAGCATTTTTGTCGATCCCGATATTGCTCAGATTGAAGCTTCGCACCGGGTGGGCGCACACCAGATCGAGATATGCACGGCCCGCTATGCCGAGCTGACTGATCCGGCGCGCGCTGCCGAGACCGGCCAGATCGAAGCGGAGCTGGCGCGCATTTCCGAATGTGCGAGCCGGGCGGGTGAGCTTGGGCTGAAGGTCGCGGCCGGTCACGGGTTGACTTACCGGAATGTTGGCGCGATCGCCGAGATTTATCCCATAGAGGAACTTAACATCGGGCACAACATCGTCGCGCGAGCGGCGCTTTTAGGAATGGAGCGCGCGGTGCGAGATATGATCGCGGCGATAGGCGGGCGCCTCTAAGG
>JBGQGO010000270.1:0-7403 GCA_041497455.1 Blastocatellia bacterium
AGTCAGCCAGATTGAGTATAGCGGTGATTCCGGGGCGTGGTATGTTGTCTCCTCGTCCAACTCTCCTGCGTTGAATGCCGACTTCAATACACCCCTGCTGATTCTGGGCGCGCGTCGTGCCGTCTGGATTGCGCAGCGGGCCGACGCCAGGTCATTCGCCGCACCCGAGTTGCGAGAAGCAGAAGTCAAGCTCGAGGTTTTGGAACAGAGCTGGCCACAATCGCGCAGACATAACGACGATCGCAAGAATCAGGAGAGATATGGCGGACAGGCTCGCGACGTGATGCGCCTGGCCGAACACGCCCGAAGCCTGACCGTCGAGCGCAGCGCTCAAGCAAGGCTTGCCGCCGAGCGCCGCAACGCCAGCGATACCATTGCGCAGGCCCAGTCCGACGCTGATCGCGCCAGAACTGAAGCTGACCGGGCGGCAACTGATGCCGATCGCGCAAGAAATCAAGCCCAACGGGCCACAACCGATGCCGATCGGTCGAGAGCCGAAGCTGAACGCGCGCGGATATCCGAACGCGAGCAAGCGGAGCGGGCTGCAGGGGAGACCGCCTTGGCTCGCCAGCGAGTAGCGCAGGCGCAATCGGAAACTGAGACCGCAAAGGCCAACGAAGCGCTGGCATCGAACGAAGCAATGCGCTCACGCCTCCAGGCCGAAGGCGCGATGCGTGAAAGAGACGCCGCGCGGCAGAGCCTCTACGTCTCGCTCTCAGCGATTCTTGAGACCAGGCGTGAGGCCCGCGGGCTGATCGTCAATCTTTCAGATGTATTATTCGATACTGGTCAGGCGACGCTCAAGCCCGGAGCTCGCGAGAAGCTCAGCAAGCTGGCGGGCGTCCTGTTAGCGTATCCCGGCGCCTACCGGATCGAGATCGAGGGACACACTGATTCGGTCGGCTCGGATGAAAGCAACCTCAAGCTCTCACAGGGGCGAGCTGACTCGGTGCACGATTATCTCTTGCAAAGCGGAGTCAAGCCGGAGCGCATGACAGAGGGTCGCGGGTTTGGCGAATCCACGCCGGTTGCCAGCAACGACACAGCGGCTGGCAGGCAAGTCAATCGGCGCGTGGAAATCATCATAGCGGATTCAGTCAAGTAGGCGATCGTAGGTAATCAATAGGTCTATGAAGAGCCGGGCGCAGTGGCTCAACATCCAGTTGAGCCACTGGCGCCCATCCTTGCTCGGTTCGTGCCGAGATTGACGAAGCTAAGCAGGCTTAGTCTCCACCAGGAGGTAGGCCGCCCCTTCCAGCATAGAACCAGGCACGACAGTCTTGCACACGACTAGTCTGACTCTTGGTGTGATAATCAAGAGTGATCTAGCTATCGATGACACGGACTTACACCGATACGGACTCTGATAATGAAAGGAGGCCTATGAGAATCAAAGCGGCAATTGGGTTGTTACTACTTGTCTGCGTTGCGCTAATTGTGCCAATGAGCGCAACGTCCGACGGCAAGGGACGCAACGAGGTCTTCTCTGCATTGGCGCAACTTCCTGTCGCCGGCACCACAACGAACGTCAAGATCTACATTAGTGGCTACTCGAGCCCGCAGGACGCCGAGCGGCTCCATGCGACCCTGTTGAATGGCGGTCCAACAGCCCTTCTTAAGGCGCTCAGGAAAATGAAATCATTGGGTCGCATCGAAAGAGAGGCGTCGGTCGGCTTTTACGATTTCAAGTTCATACTTTCAAAACCCACCGCGACAGGGCGGCACATCTATGCCGTGGCAGACCGGCCGATCGGCTTCCTCGAAGCCTACTTCAGCGCCCGATCCAGAGACTACCCATTTGGCATCATGGAGTTGGATTTGAAGGCCGACGATAACGAAAGAGAGAAAGGCGAAGGCACCCTCATCTATGCGGCTAAGCTGCGCGTCATAGGCGGAGAAAAGGTGGAGATTGAGAACCTCACTTTCGCCCCGATCAAGCTCCTGGGTGTCCGCCAACTGTGACGGCATGAACCGGCGCCACGCTAAAGACGCTCCGCAATCTACGCGAATGAACGCGAACCCTCTTCGCCTCGATTCGCGTAGACTTGCGGATGGCGCCTTCGAGAATGGGCCGCCGCACACAGACTAAAGTCCGTGCTACGCGTCGTACATCGCGGCGATCAGACAGCCGCGAGCCGTCGCGGTCAGCGGGTCCTCGGCCATTCGTATCTCGGATATCTCGAGCGGGAACCCGTCGCGCTCGATCGACTCGCGGAACTTGTCGAGGAACCCCTTAGGCTTAGCCGTGCCGCCGCTCAGTACGATCGGTATCGGCTTGTCGATCCTCGGCAGGTTCTTTTGCTCGGCCAGCGCGCCGCGCAACGACTCCACCAGCGAAAGAATTACGTCGTCATAGTAGATGTGAAGCGCGCTTTCGTATTTGTTCTGCGGCGCGCGCGACAGATCGAGACTCTCTTCCTTGATCAGCCGAATACGTGTTGGCAATTCGCCGGTCACGTTTCCGACGTTGCGGTCGATGTAGTCGCCGGCTTTGCTCATGCTGAAGGTCATCACCGGAATCGACATGAACGCGAGCGCGACGTTGCACATTCCGCCGCCGCAGCTTATGCCGATGCCGCTGAAGTTTTCCTTCTCCAACTCCGCGAACACGACCGCGAGTCCTTCGTTGATGCCCTTCGCGTTGTAACCCATCGAGTTGAGCAAATCGCGGAGCATCGCTTCGTGATAGACCAGATTAGGCGATCCATCATTCCGCAGCGCGCCAGGCACGCTGAATCGCATAGTCTCGCCGTTCTTGGTCTTGCGCACCAGTTGCTGAATGATGGCCTGCATCACCGACATCGAGTATTCCTCGTTCGGATTCAGCGTTCCGCCATTCATTGGCCTGCGCACTTCGGTATTGAAGACGTTCGCAAAGCGAGCAGCTTCGTTGCCGTAGACTTGCAGCGTCGAGCCCCCGTTCAACTGATAGCTGACCTTATTCTGCTTCAGGATGCTCTCTGTGAACTTCGAGTAAGGAACAGCAATAAACGCGTTGAGCTCAGCCTTGGCTTTGACGCGGTCGGCCGCGCCGCTGGCCAACACCAGGCGGCTGGTTCCTACGTCCAGACCCAGGGCTGTGCCCTCGGCTGGCATCGACTGGCTATCATTGGTTTCCCTTTCGTGCTTCTTATCCATGTTGCCTCCAAAGTTATTCTTGTTGATGAGCTTGAGGGGCTCACTGTTAAGGCTCGCGACAGCCCTACGACTTGCTTTCAATCTAACGGCCCTGCCTGCGGGAATCGGTATCGGGGAGCCACCAGCAACGGACGCAGGCAGGAAACCGTGCCGTTTCGGTGTTAACTGCAATCGGCCGAGACCTCGTATGTGAATTACATTGGCGGCGGCAAGCTCGCGTTTGATCATGTCCAGCGCGGCGTCGACGCCTCGCGCGGCTTCGCGCCGCGTCAATCCGCTTCGCCTCACCGCTTCTCTTATTAGATCGGTCTTGTTCATATCCGATTCGTGAAACGTGATGCGTGATGCGTGATACGTGATTCGATCACTGATAGCCCCTTTCCGATCACGCATCACGCTTCACGTATCACTCGCTACTTCTCCAGCGCGCGCTGTCTCGAGTACGCGCGCCCGAACACTCGCGACAGCAACTGCCGCTCTTTCTCAACGCTGAAGCCGTTCTTCTCAGCAGCTTCTCGCAGCGTGGCGTCCGCTTTCTCCAACCCGGGCCACTTGCCTCCCGCCGCCGCCACGTAAGCCTGGTCGTAGCCGAATCCCAACCGCGAGATCGCCGCGAGTTCGGTCTCGTACTTGTTGCTCAGCCCGAGCGCTTCGAACGGAAACTCCGACACCCAATCGGTGTGATAACCCATCAGCCGGTTCGACGGATTCACGCTCACCAGTCCGTGGGTCACACAATTGGCGTCATCGATTCCGTACTTGGAACGCAGCACCGCTGTGAGCACTCGCGCGGCGTAGATCTGCGCTTCGTTAATTCCATCTGCGCCCATCGTTGCCCCGCGCCCTTCGAAACAGATGCCCACGAAGCTCGCGCTCAGGTTGACATAGACACTGTGGCCGTCGCTCCAAACCGAATTACCGGCGTGGCTGGCCGCAAACTCGTCGCGCACGATTCTGTAGGTCCGCCCGAACCTGTCGATCACGTAGTTGTACAATCTGTGTTCGTGCGCGTATTCAAGCAGCGCTCGCGACATGTTCTTCAGGGACGAGTTGTAGCTATCGGCGAACGGCAACAGGTCGCTTTCCGACACGTGATACACAATCCCGACCGGGCGTGAAAGCATCTCGCCTTGAGTAGAATTCTCCGCCAGCGTCTCAAGATCGAATCGATAGAAGCTGCGGCTCGCCCCTTTTGTCTCGAATTCGGTTAGCACTCGCGCGCCGTTGCTGTAGAACTCGTAGCCATCGCCCTGTTCAGCAAGCCAGACTTTGTCCAGCGTCAGCCCCGCTCCGGACGCAATGGCCGCAACCGCCTCGCCACCGTTCGAGCCCGCAGCCGCCGGTTGATTATTCGCGGCGATGTCCTTCGCCTGAGTGGAAACTGACAGGCTGCTCACAATCCTTGACACGGCATAAACCAGGCTCGCCCCGGCGAAGATCGCGACCGCGACGCACATCGCGTAGAGCGCGTACCGAACTCGATACATCAGCGACGCCAGCCGTATTCCCAGCGGCGCCGGTTGACCGAGCGGTAATACCTTTGACAGCTCGACGATAATCATTGCGCGATCCGGAAGCGATCCTACAAGCGGCAACCTCTTCCACGAGTTGCGCGGCTGCTCGACGTTCAGCGCGCTGTTCAGGAACTTCAGTCGCAGCACCGGCGACTCGATATATCTCGAGTACCGGTCGACAAGACTTGCGTATTTGAGATTCTGCGGATGAAATTCCTGCATCGCTAAAGAATCCTCAGACTGCTGCATCAGGGCAGGTCGTACTGACACACGATCAACTGCACACCGAGTCCGGCGGCCCGGGCACGTTGCTGCGCTTCGCCGGCAAACCTCTGTGCCTCCTCGGCGGAGTTGAATCTGCCGACGCGAACTCGGAACCATCTCCCGCGGCGCGCGACGTCGGCCGGCACTACGTATGACGGCACACCGGCGCGCTTCAACTTCTGGGCAAATTCATCTGCCCCGTCCTGGGTCGGGAACGCTGCGGCTTGCAGCGAGAATCGACCTTGAGCACTGTTGTCGTTCGACGCCACGGCTTCAAGAGCCACCGTTTCGGCCGGCCGTGACGCCGCGCCCGCTGGTGTGTCGGCAGGGATTGGCGCCGCCTGCGCGAGAGCATCCGAATCTGCGGACCTTACCGTGGCAGCGCGAGGCTCGACCGCCGACACGCGTGCTGTCGCACCGGAATCGGTCGCCGTACGTCGCGCTGGAGTAGACGGCCGATAGATCAGAAAATAGAACCCGGTAGCACAAGCCAACAACACGACTGCAGCGATCGCAGATCTCAGTTTTCTGAAGGATCTTCGTTTGCTCGGCCCAACAAGCACCGGCCATTCGCTGTGAGAGTAGTCCCATGCCGGAAGAGGCGCTTCCCATGGATCGGTAACAGCTTCTTCGCCAATCGACGGCGGATCGTCGCTTCGATCTTCGACTAGACTTGCTCCGGTGTGAGCTGAATCGACCGCTGACTCGGTGAATGCAGACGGCTGCCCGGTCAGACGTGAGTCGTCAGCCTCGGCGTAGTCGTGATCGGTGGTACTGATCGATTGCACGAATCCTTCGGACAACTCCCCACGATGCCGAGACGATCCGTTTTCTGAAAAAACGGATGAGTCCGCTTCGACTGTGTGAATTCTGTCATCCGGATCCTCGTCTTTGTCGAAGTCGAACCTCACCTCGTCCGGCGCTTCAAACGGGATCGGAGACTGCGACTCGTGCTCGAACGCCGGCGCATCTGTCGGGTTCCCTTCGAACAATGCGGGCGTGCCGACCATCGTGTGATCCAGAGCCGGCGCATCGTGCTGAACTTGCGCAGGCGCGCACCTCTGTGGAACCACCGCCGCCGACGCCGCAACCATCGAGTCTGCGCCACGAAAAGCCGTCAGCACCATCGTTTGGCACTGCTCACAAAGTCGCGTGCTTAGCGTGTGTTCGGGTGAGTTTGCGGGCAACTTTCGCTTGCACAAAGGACAAGACGGGTGTGCCATTTCGAACTGCATACAAACCTCAATTTCAAGTTCGGAGGCGAGAGCTGATCCGGCTTTGGACCCGTTCGGGGGGCGAGTCGCTGAGTAGTTAAGCCGGCGAGTTTGGGGCAGTTTCAATCGTGGGGCAGAAGCTCAAAGCGAGGCGATTATTGCACACGGCTCATGCCTTTACAAGAGTTTATTTTTCAAGCGAACAATGCCTTGATTGGGGAGTGAATCCGGCTCGGGGGTGAATCGGAACTCATGAAACGCGAGACATCGTCTTCAAGGTTGCGATGTACGCTTCGATCTCTTCGCGGTCCTCATCGTCGAGGCTCAGGAACTCGACTCCAAGCCCCAGTCCTTTTCTGACGTACGCCACCCGCGACACCGCGATCACTCTATGTTTGTTATTGGGTATCTCGAAGCGCACTACCATTCTCGTTCCAGCGCGGATCGGTTCTTCCGTGCTTATGAACAGACCGCCGGTGCTGATGTTGGCCATGTGTTTTCTGATGCGAGACGGACCGCTGCTGCTGTTCGTGAGCTCGAATTCAACCTGGGCGCTTATGGGGGCACGCTCGAAACGTCGTCGTTCAAGTTGAGCGGAACTTCTCATGTGACTCCTTCTTGCGCCTGTGCCTTGCTTGGGGTGAGTAACACTGCGCCTGCTTAAGATCGACGGCCCGTGGGGCTCGTTGCCGACTGCCTTCAGCACGTTGCGACGATCAGGCTTTTGGGGCTCTTAACCTTTACACAGGTTGGCTCTGGTTGACAAGGCCGAAGTGATCCGCGCGCCGGTTCCGGGGCAAGATTTCTGGCCTTTTATGGTCCGTGCGTAGAGAAAATTGGAGGAAGCGCCGCAACGCATGCCTGAAAGAAAGGGACCCTTCCGGCGCCGGCCTTAGATCCCTGCAAATCTGCTCACTGTCATGATTCTCACCTTAGAAGACCGTATCCAAGTCTACGGTTTGACGCGTCTTCTAGCCCTTGTTACCTTCGACAGGCGTAGTCAGCCATGTCAGCGAGCGCAGGCATCCCTGTGAAGTCTGCGCGAGAAGAAGCAGGCAGGGATGCCTGCGCTCCCAGGTGACGAATGTCAGAAGCTTCTCAGCGCAAGATTGATCGACAGCCTGAAGAGCATGCCCACTCGTCCCCTTCAGGCATCAGCTCAACGGACTTGCTTCTGCTCCTAATGGCCCTGATTTGGGGCTCGAACTTCACTGCAATAAAGTACTCGCTCGAAGACCTGCTGCCTCTCAGCTTCAACGCGCTCCGATTCACC
>JBGQGO010000271.1:0-7396 GCA_041497455.1 Blastocatellia bacterium
ACCATGTCGGCAAGCCAATCATCGCCCTTGTTGAAGGCCTTGATGACCGCCGCCGCGTGAACTCCAGTCGCCGTGCGAAAGGCGTCGCGGCCTACGATCGGATAAGAGATCGAAATGGGAACCCCGGTAGAAATGCTCACCGTGTCACAGTAGCGCGTCAGGTTCGACAGGTCGCGGTCGATGTAGCCCATCAGTTGAAGGTTGACCAGCAGTTGGTCCATCGGCGCGTTTCCAACTCGCTCGCCGATGCCGAGAGCCGTGCCGTGCAGCCGGTCGGCCCCAGCCTCGTACGCAACGATCGAGTTGATGACGCCGAGCCCACGATCCTGATGACCGTGCCAGTCGATCTTGATCTCGTCGGTCAACTCCATTCCGTGAATCACAGCCTTAACATACTCGATGAGCGCTCGCACTCCATCCGGCGTCGCGTGACCCACGGTGTCGCACACGCAGATTCGCTTGGCGCCCGCCTCGATGGCGGTGCGGTAGAGCGCTCGGACGGTTGCCGGGTTTGCGCGAGTCGTGTCTTCGGTCACATACATAACCGGGAGCCCGTGCGACACAGCGAACTTGACCGCTTCCTCGGTTGCGGTGAGCATCATCTCGAGCGACCAGCCTTCGGCATACTGGCGGATCGGGCTCGATCCGATGAACGTACAGGCTTCGATCGGTATGCCGACCTTTTGGGAAATGTCTATGATTGGCTCGATGTCAGCGATGACGGTTCGCGCCGCGCAGTTCGGGCGGATGTCGAGCTTGCAGTCGGCGATCTCTTGCGCGAGCCGCGTTACGTCGGAAACAGCTCGCGGCCCGGCGCCCGGCAATCCGATATCGGCGGCGTCTATGCCGAGCGAGTCCATCAGGTGAAGTATCTCGATCTTCTTGTCAATTGGAGGGTCGATGACCGAGGGCGATTGCAACCCGTCACGTAGCGTTTCGTCGTTCAGCTCGAGCGGCCGCGGCGCCGTTTCCGCGCTGCCTACGCGGTTCCAATCGTAAATTAACTCGCTCTTATCCATTGCTTTCGTTCCTCTTCGATTAGAGCAAAGACGCAAGGTTAGCGTCAAGAGAATGCGCTTGTCAGGAGTGGGGTCATAGTGGCGGACATCATGTTGATGTTACCATTCACGGTTCTCAGGGGGAGCGCGTCTGAAAACGAAAACGCAAAGTGAGTTCGGATCGAATGCCGGGATCACAATCACGCCAGGTCAGTTGATGCTGGTATTTGGCGGACTCTTCTTGCTGAACCTACTGCTGCGGGTGTTCTACATCCGTTACGATTTCGTGAACGGCGATGAAGGCGTGCGCGCACTCACCGCGGTTCGAATGCTCGAAGGCGCACGGTTGTACGCCGACGTGGTGACCGATAAGCCACCCGGCGCTTCGTTGTTCTACGCGGCCGTCTTCACGATGTTTGGCCGCAGCATGAAGGCTGTGCATTTGGCCGCGACTGTTTGGAACTTTGGAACTTCGCTGATTGTCTATCTGATAGGCGCGCGCTTCTACACCAGGCGAATCGGGCTTTGGTCCGCGCTGCTGTTTGTCTACTTCAGCACGAACTACTTCACTCAGGACATGATGGCGGCCAACACTGAGTTACTGATGGCTCTGCCGTATGCGGCGGCGTTCTACTTTTTCATGGTTGCCTCCGAAAGGAAAGCCAGCCGCAGGAATGCTCTGCTTATCAGTAGCGCTGGGTTGGTTGCTGCTGGTTTGCTGACAGGGCTAGCCGCGTTGTTCAAGCAGATTGGAGTGCTCAACCTGGTGTTCTGTGCGCTCTACGAAGTCCTCGCTGTTTGGAAGGCGCGCGGGAAACGTCGCGAGGACAGCACCTGGTTGATGGCTTCCATCCGGCGCGTTGTCGGGCGTCTCTCGTTAATCGCAGTTGGATTCCTGTCTGTGCTGGCGGCGTTCGTTTTGTGGCTCAAGTCGATGGGCGCGCTCCGTGATTTCTGGCGGAACGGAGTCGTTCTCAACATGTTTTATATCGACTCCGAGCCTTTTGGTTTGTGGATGAAGTTCATGCTCGGCCGCGGATTGGGCTACGTGTTTTTCAACGCGGTGCTGTGGTCGCTCGCGGGGTGGGCGGTGTGGCGATCGGCGCGAGAACCAAAGGACGATCGGACGGAGTCGGTCGATGACGCAGAACATGCGCGCTTCGATGTCGCGGCGGCGCTCTGGTGCGGCGTATCGCTTGTCGCGGTGATAATGAGCGGGCGGTTCTACGGGCATTACTTTATTCCGGCGCTGCCCGCGCTTTCGTTGCTCGGCGCGCGAGGGTTGAGCTTTCTCGCCGAAGCGCTGAGAAGGCCAGTTTATAGACGACGGGCGCAGGTGACAGTCGCCGTGCTGGCTCTGCTTTTCTTAATCGGGTTCTTCAGATGTCATCACCGAACGGCGGTGCTGGCTTACGAAACGGTGACGGGGACACGCACGCGCTGGAGCGCCAATTGGGGCATGACCAAGCGCGAGGAAGAAGCAGAGGTCGTCTCCCAGTTTGTGCGCGCGAGAGTTCCTGCCGGCGAGCCTTTGTACATCTGGGGCTACGCACATGACGTTTTCTGGCGCACGCGTTGCCGCCCGGCGTCGCGGTACCTGACGCCGTACTACATCGACGGCCGGTTCTCTGACGCCGAAGCTACAGTGCCTTCATCAGGCGAGGAGTTCAGACGTGAGGCGGCGGCTAATCTGATCGAAGATCTGCGTTCCAGCAAGCCGCGTTTGATTCTCGACGTCGAAGGGAGCTTCAAGGCGCTGCCTCATCCCGAGTTGGTTGAGTTCATCGAGAAGAATTATCGCAATGCAGGGAGCGCCGGGCCTGACGCAGCGCGCCCGTTTCGCGCGTTTGAGCTTAAGGGTGAGTTAGAGTCGGCGGAGATAGAAAGACCAGGTAGAAGATAGAACAGACCTCGCGATCGGATATGTGTGAATCCGTCAAATCCGCGTCATCGGTGTTCTATGGACCGCGGATAACGCTGATTTGACGGATTTGCACGGATACCGCCCTCACTAGCGAAATGCCTGTTACCGCTCACTAGTCTCAGCTTTGAGATTGCTCTTCAGTCTCACTTTGATCCACTCATCAATGATTGCCAGCGATTCTCGCGGGAAAACGTGTCCAACCGGAAAGCTTCGATACTCGACTGAAGGCGCCCGCCTCGCCATCGCCTCCTTGAACGTACGTGTGCGGGCGAGCGGATAGAACTCGTCAGTCTCGCCCGCGATAATCAACAAGTCCGTATCGCTGTTGTGATACTTGTCCTGGTCCCAATCGCCAGGTATGCCTCCACACACGGCGATCACTCCGCGAATGACTCCCGGGTGCGTGAACGCGAAGCGGTAGTTCAGCGACACTGATTGCGAGAAGGCGAGCAAGAAGATGGCCCGGCGGTCGATAGGGTGCTCCGCGGCTGTTTCTTCGATGACCGACAGCACCGTCTGATGATGAAGCCTGATTGTTTCTTCGGCTTTGTACTGCATCATCCATCCGAAGCCGATCTTCGGTTTGTTCGGCTCGCTATCAGAGCGCACGAAGAACCCGTTTGGCCCTTGCACTGATGCGATGATGAAATCGCGCGAGTTGATCCTTTGCGCCAGAGCCATCATCGATTCTTTGTTGCCTTCGTAGCCGTGCAACGCGATGAGCAGCGGTCTTGGCGCTGCGGCATCAGCGTCCGGCACGTACAGGTCGTAGTACAAGTTGGTGAGCTGCTGGGTTGTTCGTTCTATGATCATCCTGAGTGGCCTCGTTCGTTCTGCTTTGTGACGGCTGCCCGGCAATGCGATATTATCTGAGGCCATGAGCAATGAAAAGCCGGCGAGATATGTGATCTTTGGCGCGGGCGCGATCGGCAGCGCAGTCGCGGGGCTGCTCGCCCTCGCGGGATCGCGCGTGGTTTGCGTAGCGAGGCCCGCATACGCAGAGGCGCTGAGGAAAGGGATCGTCATAAAGCAGAACGGTGAGGAGCTAACCGTGAGCGTCGACGCCGTGACTGCGGCTCGCGAGCTTTCACCGGAAGTCGGGGACGTCGCTTTCATCACCACTAAGTCTCAAGCTACCGAAGCCGCGGTAAATGAGCTTATCGAACGGTATGATGAAACCCTGGCGGTCGTCTGTCTGCAGAACGGCGTGCGCAATGAAGAGATCGCCGGGCGGAGGTTCCAGAAGGTATATGCCGGTCTCGTTTTTCTCAGCGCGGTGCAACTCGAGCCATCGGTGATCGCGCTCCCCCAAGGCCGCTCGGTGGCAATCGGCTGCTATCCTGCCGGTGTCGATGATATGGCTCGCGATCTGTGCGCCGATCTCACACGCGCCGGGTTTGAAGCGATGGCGTCGGCCTACGTGATGTCGATGAAGTGGGGCAAGCTCGTGGCCAATCTCAACAATGCTACGACCACAATCACTGGCTACTGGCTGGAGCGAGCGATGTCCGACCCGGAGATGCGAAGGCTGATGCTTGCGGTGCGAGAGGAAGGCTTGCGCGTGTTGGACGCGGCAGGCGTCGCAGTTGAGCCGCCCGCCGATGAGCCTTCGCCGATCAGGATACGCGAGATGACTGATAGACTCAGGGAACCTCCGAAACACCCGTACGATCCGGCCAGGTTGACCCAGGGGCCTCACACTTATTCGTCGATGTGGCAGGACCTTCATCTAGGCCGCAAGGCCCACGAAGCGGAATTCCTGAACGGAGACATCGTGGCGCTTGGCGAGAAGCTCGGCGTTCCAACTCCTTACAATTCGACGCTGTTGAAGATCGTTAATCGGATGTTCGAAGAAGGTCTCAGCCCGGGCCTCTATAGCCCCGATCAGCTCAATGATCTCATCCGTTCTCGAGCAATCGAAGCTTAGAGCGTGCGGCTCTCCTGGCTAATTCCGCCGGCGCGATTAAGCAGGCGCGAGCGTTTCGGACATTGCGGCGTCCCTCTGCGCGCTCGCGCTCTCCCCGCAACAAAATCACAATATTGACATCGGCTGGTTTGCTGCTATATTGGCGGCAGCAGCAGAAACAGTCGGCCCCTAAACAGCTAACCGACCAACTTTGATGGTTTCATCCGCAGGCGCGCAGTTGACGCGTACCCGTGTCGCTGTGCGTCGCGTTCAAGGTGGGAGCAATGCTACAAGGGAATAAGGTACTGGCGAGTATAATGACGCTGACGCTCGCTTTGGCGATACTGTGCACACTCGGCTTCGGGCAGAACAAGGACGCGACGCCCGCCGAGCCTTTCGATCCGGTTGGGTTCATCAAAGGCTTTCGAATTGGAATGAGTTACGATGAGGTGCAAGCGCTACTGCCCAAGACCGCAGAGCAGGACGCGCTCGCTTACATCACCGGCGAGGAAGCGTTCCTGTTGGGCGTCGACATACCCGGTCAGGCGACGTGGAGCGCATCGTTCAAGTTCGATACGCTGGACACGCCCGCTCGCAGGCCGGAACAACTGATCGAGTTTAGCTGTAGCGCGGGGTTATCAACACGAAGCGAATCGTTCGAGACAATAGTGCGGAAAGTGACCGCGACCTTCGGGGACCCGGTGGAGGTGGACCGCTCTCATGAGCGTTTTCAACAAGCCGGCTGGCGCGTTTCCGGCGGATCAGTCCTGACGCTTGAATATTCAACAATGCCGGGTGCGGCTGCCAGCAACGTCAACGTTGAATTCGTGATCAAGAAAAACCGTCGTCGCAATCCACCCGATTCAAAGGCAGTCGCGTAGACCGAACGTAGAGGCATCGCCCTCAAGTCTCAGTTCGTCTATCAGCGGCCTCTACCGTTTATCTCTTTCCAAAGAATCTGGAGTTCCGGTGCGCTTGGAGAGGCCGGCGATTTCCCCTTAACGAATGCATGTCGGGCCTTGCCCAAAAACCCAAAAAGTATTCTGCCCAAGAAGTGGGCAGCCTGCCCAAAAAGTTGCAGAGCGATAGTGAGTCGATCTATCCGTGATCTTCGGCAGGATGTTCTATTGATCGCAGTATCCAGGCGCGAGCCTCACCGGCGGAGGCCGCTTCTGGAAACGCTGCCCCTCAAAGCCCCATTCTTAGTTGGATTCTGTGTAGCAAGGTCCCGCATTCATCACATTTAATACCAGTGAAATCAGTGGCTTTAGGCTGGTACAAGCTTTGCCCTAGATTTTTGCTTGATAGCTTTCAATTTCGATCAGGAGATTTTACGTGTCCGAAAGAAATCTCTGTCAGGTAACGACCTCTTATAAACTGAGACGTGATCTAGGGACTGATAGGCGCTGGGAACTGAGGCATACGATGACACTTCCAGTGAAAGTGGCGGGGTCTGATTGCCACAAAGGTCAGTGGAGTGAATTAGGTGAAACCCTAAACGTGAGTTCAGGAGGTGTGGCATTGCGCCTGTCAAAGAAGGTAATGATCGGAGATATTCTATATGTGGAGATTCCGCTTCCAGCAAGGTTTCAGAAGGACATCGAACCATCTGCGACCTACAACACCTATGCGCGTGTGCGGTATATAGAGATGCGAGAGAGTCAACAGATTGTGAGATTGCAATTCCTCCGAAAACCCACCCGTTCTCAGCAATACTAGATTCATTTGGTGGTTCGGCATGCGTGCCCTCTTAAATTAATTAACGTGCTTGCTCACGGCCAAGATCAAGGCGCTCACGTTGACGGGTTTAGATGATGGCTCAGCAGAATGAGGTCGTAAGGTTTACTCCCGGCCACTTGCCTCATTGCGCACTAACGATTATTGCAAGTGGCGACAGTCCAGCCAAGTTTCTCGAAGACCTCAGCGAATAGTTTCGCGAGAGTTGGAGAGCCTATTGATCATCGAAAGGGAAGGGAAGTGACGCTTGAAGAATTTTTAGGGAAAAATGCAGTCTGCCCGATAAGTTAGAAAGGCTGTTTCCAAAAGCGGCAATTTCACCTACTTTTTGGGCAACGCCTTCACGTCGCTATCCCCTTAAACCACAATATATTGTAGTTTTCGATTGACACGTGCCTATCTATAGAGTACACTCCGAAACCGCTACGAGGGAGAAATAGGATCAAGATAATCGGGCAAAAAGTTGTAGGCAGCCGGTCCCGGGCGCTATCATAGGTCTTCGACTAACGGGCCGGGACTTCCGTGCAAGGCAACGATCATCAAGTGGACGGTTTCGGCACTCTCGCCTCGGCGCAGCCCGGCCCCGGCAGGAACTCGGCGGGCTGAGCTGTAAAGACAAACCAAGTAAGCAAGGCAAATCAATTAGTCCCCGACTTTGCCCGGCATTTCGCGGGATATAGGATGATCTCTCTCAATGAGCAGGATTGCCCGCGTTGAAAATCGAGAATGGTAAGCTAAGGAGACATCAGAATGTCCACCCGATCTGTTGGCGACATACAGAAGTCGAACGGCCAGACCCCAGTTGACGACTCGATCTCGCCTCTTGTTCCT
>JBGQGO010000272.1:0-7325 GCA_041497455.1 Blastocatellia bacterium
CGTGCTCGTCAGGCTGGAACGCGCGCGCGGCTACTCCAATCCTGGCTCGCCCGACTTCAACGATTTCCTCGAACGTCGAGGCTACGATCTGAAAGGTGTGATCAAAAGCCCGCTCTTAGTCGAGCACCTCGGCGTCGCGTCAACGAATCGAGCGCTCGCAGTTCTTTACCATCTGCGGTTGCGGATGATGGACGCGCTTGATTCGAGCTTCGAGCCGAGGGTGGCCGGAACGTTGAAGGCGATGCTCACCGGCAATCGCTATTTCCTGGATCGCGAATCGGTCGAGCGCCTTCGTGAAAGCTCGACGTTTCACACGCTGGTGATTGCCGGATTGCACATTGGCATCATCGCCTGGGCGCTGCTTGGCGGGCGGTCCGCGCTCAAGCGGCGGAGAACGTGGCGAGTGATCGTGTGTCTGCTGGCGCTGTGGGCGTACGCAGTTATGGTTGGGTTGGCGCCGCCGGTCACCCGGGCAACGACGATGATAACCGGCGGCCTGATCGGGCCGCTGCTGTTTCGCCGCTCGGCGTCGATCAATACGGTGGCGTTGGCGGCCTTCGTTATGCTTGCCTTGAAACCGGCTCTGGTGGCCGATCCCGGGTTTCAGTTGAGTTTCGCCGCAGTAGCGGGAATAGTAGCGCTTGCCCTGCCGCTGGCGGACAAGCTAAGGCAAATCGGCCAATGGCGTCCGACTTCACACACCCCGCACCCGCCTTCTTGTTCGCGAGCGGTTCGGTACTTTGCCGAGACTCTCTTCTGGGATGAGCGAGCGTTCGACAACGAGATGCGGCGATCACCTGTTCGCTATCGGCTTAAGAAAGCAGGCGCGGCGCGCGTGGTTGGGCGACTGCGTATTCAGCCGATACTCAGAGGCGTGGTGTTGCTGATGATCACGTCCGGAGCGATTCAACTCGCGACGCTGCCGCTGATGGCGCTGTACTTCAATCGCGCCGCTCCGGTTGGCGTGTTGTTGAACGTCATAGCCGGGTTGTTGACCGGAGTGCTGATGCTGACTGCGATTGGCGCAATCGCCGTGAGCGGCCTCAGCGCGTGGGTTGCGGCTCAGCTTGGGCTGGTGGTGAAGGCCGCGCACTTCGTGCTGGTCAACGCAATCGTGCCCTTCGCTGAAATACCGTTCGCGACGTTCAGGGTGGCTCATTACAACGGCTGGCACGCGATCATTTACGCACTGTACTTCGTTCCACTTGCGATGCTGGCTGTGTTGATGGATCGATGGCAGCCAATCGATCACGCTCCGGCTGTCGATCGAACCCCGAAACGCCGCGCCGCGAAAAGAGAACAATCAGATCGCGAGCTTGCCGCATCGCGCCGTCTCCGGTTCGCCCCGTCGATCTTCTGCGCGCTCGCGATGACGGCGGCGCTGGTGGCTGTTATCAGGCCCCCGAGCGATCAAGCGGACGGAAGACTGACGGTACACTTCCTCGACGTAGGTCAGGGCGATTCCGCGCTCGTGGTGTTTCCTCACGGCAAGACCTTGCTGGTTGATGGCGGCGGCGAGCTTCGTTTCGACCGGCGAGAACGCGACGACCGCAGCCCGGCTCAAGCCGAAGAGGACGAACAGGGCTCGACAGACAACGCGTTCTCGGTCGGAGAAGCAGTCGTCTCACGGTTCATCTGGTCGCTCGGGCGCACGCGAGTCGATTACGTGCTTGCGACGCATGCTCACGCGGATCACATCGGTGGGCTCTCAGACGTAGTGGGGAATTTCGAGGTTGGCCAATCGATCGTCGGTCACGTGCCCGCGGCTGATCCCGAATACGATCGCTTCGTCGATGCGCTCCGTCAGCGCCGCGTGCCGCTCTCTTCAGTGAGTGCGGGCGAACAATTCGAGATTGATGGCGTAACGATCGAAGTGCTCTGGCCGCTGCCCGCATCCGGCTCGCCGGTGACTTCCGGCAACAACGATTCGGTTGTGTTGCGGTTGAGGTACGGCTCAGTGTCAATAGTGCTTGCGGGAGACATAGAGCAAGCCGCCGAAGACTCGCTCGTCGCATCGGGTGTGGACCTGCGCGCCGATCTGCTAAAGGTCCCGCATCACGGTTCGAGAACTTCGTCTACCGAGGCATTCATTAGCGCGGTAAATCCTCGATACGCGGTTATCTCAGTCGGCGAGCGAAGCCGCTTCGGCCATCCTCACGTGGGAGTTGTTAACCGTTACTTGGCGCATAATGTAAAACTATATCAAACCGGCCGCGACGGCCTGGTAACCGTGGAGACTGACGGATTGACGCTCGATTTCCGCGCCTACAGAAAATAATCGCGCAAGCTTCAAGGCGGTTTCCTACTCACCAGTGGTGACCGCCAACCCGGGACGCCGGATCGCGCGTGATTAGGATGCTGGGGATCGCGCAACCTTGTTTTCCGTTTCAGTGGCCGCGGCTTCTTGCATACGTCAGGGCTTTGAAGTACCATTTCGCTGGCTTTGAAACTGGTCTTTCTAATCAATAAGGAGGGGAAAATCCAATGAGTTTTTCCGATACCGAAGCGCTCAAGCGGCAACTTCTGGACAACGACGCGCAGTTCGCAGAGCTGGCGCACACTCACGGGGAGTACGAGAGGAGATTGAGCGAGTTGGCAGAGTTGCACTACCCGAGCGTTGAGGAGCAGATGGAGGAAGCCACTTTAAAGAAGAAGAAGCTATTCCTAAAAGACCAGATGGAAACGATCATGCGGCGCTACAAAGAACAGCAGCAGGTCGCAGGTCACTAAGACTCGACGGCGCGGCATACTGCAATCATCTTAAGCATTCGCGCCAGACATAGCGTAGGATTAACCGTTGGTTACTCACGAGCGGACGGGCTTCGCGTATTCAAGGCGAGGTTGTTCGTTTCCGAGGAGTAGCCAATTTGTGTTTTTGAGTTCGCAGCCTTTACTCTGGCCCACATAGTTTCCCGGTGACCGATTCGTGTAGCTCCGCGCCGGGTTAGTCAGCGGAGCCGGAGCGGCCAGCCGGGATTACGCCAGTCTCCAGGATCGATGGCAAAAGAAGGCATACCGTTCATCACCTTGTTCCTTGTTCCGGGGCTTGTGTTTCTCGCTCTCGGCTGGTGGATCGCCGCAGGCTTGTGTCTGATACTGTCCGCTTTCATGGCGTTCTTCTTTCGCGATCCGGCTCGCGATTGCCCGGCCGATGACCGCATCGTCGTATCTCCGGCAGACGGGCGCGTTGTGGCGGCGGCCCGGGTCGATGAGCGAATTCCCGATTCTCCGACTCAGATATCCATCTTTCTATCGCCGCTTGATGTGCATATCAACCGCTCGCCCATCGCCGGCGAGATCGTCGATGTAATCTACAAGCCCGGCGCGTTTCACATTGCGTCACGAGATATCGCTTCGGTTGAAAACGAGCAGAACGTTGTCACCGTTCGTGGAGAGAGAGTGACGATAGTGTTTCGTCAGATTGCCGGGGTGCTTGCGCGGCGGATAGTTCTGTGGAAAAAGAAGGGCGACCGGGTCGCGATGGGCGAGCGCGTCGGGCTGATGAAATTCAGCTCGCGAATGGACGTGATCTTGCCCGCTGAAGTAGAGGTGCTTGTGCACAAGGGTGACCGGGTCATTGGAGGCGTGAGCGTTCTCGGCCGCCTGCGCGGCGAGTGACGCCTTAGCTTTCTTTGAACCAACAACCGCTGCCTGCGTGTAATGGAACGCGCGGCCCTCATCACCGAATCAACAGCGGTTCAAACTGTGGCTGTGGTTGTTGGAGCTGTGTTATGATTTTGCCTGGTTGCGCAACGCCCCAGGCGCAACGAGACCGGCTGCGGCAGGCCGGTCTTGAAGAAGGTTCAATCCGATGGCTGAGTACATTTGCAGGCTAGGCACGCCGACCGGCGAAGTGGTGACGCGAACGGTCGAATCTACCGCCGAACGCGATCTTCGCTCGAAGCTTGAACGCGAAGGTTTTCGCGTCTTCTCCATCGCCGCGACAGGAACGGTGAACATTCGGCGGGCGTTCGGAGGCGAGCAGCGCGTCAAAAAGATCAAGACCGAAGATTTCCTGCTCTTCAATCAGCAACTATCGGCCTTGCTGCGAGCTGGGCTTCCGATACTTCAAGCGATCGGCATACTTCGCAAGCGCGTTCACAACGAACAACTGCGGCTCACTCTCGAGGATGTGGAAGAGAAAGTCCGCTCGGGCCAAGCGCTCTCGCAAGCTTTCGCCGCGCAGGGTGACGCGTTCCCGCGAATCTACATCGCTTCGATTCTGGCGGGCGAACGGGCGGGTTCACTCGACGAAGTGTTGCTGCGCTACGTCAGCTATCAAAAAACCATTACCGAAGCGCGGCGCAAGATAAAGAAATCGCTGGCGTACCCGGCGGTGCTGGTGAGCGCGTCGTTCATTCTGGTGATGGTGCTTTCGACATACGTCATCCCGCAATTCATGAAGCTGTACGCCGGCGTCGGCGCGCAGACGCTGCCGACAGTAACAATCGCCGTGGTCACCACCGCTGAGTTCATAAGCAAGAATCTGATCTGGTTGATACCGACAATAATCGGCGGATTGATCTTCATCTTCGTTTGGAGACGCACGCCACAAGGGAGGCTTGCGATCGACCGCTGGATACTGCGGACGCCGGTTGCAGGCGAGACTGTGCGTCAGATGACGATCGCGCAGTTCACTCGAAGCCTGGCGACGCTGCTGGCGGGCGGCATCACGTTGCCGGAATCCGTCGAGATCGCTAGTGAATCGATCACCAACCGCGCACTCAGACGGGCAAGCTCGGGGGTTCTCACGGGTATACGCGAAGGCAAGCCGTTCACCGACAGCCTCGAGGCTTCGGGCTGGGTTTCGGAGCTTGCGATCGACATGATCGGGGTAGGCGAGAAGTCAGGCGCACTGCGCGAAATGCTCGATGAGGTCGCCAACTTCTATGATTCCGAGATCGACGTGCGGCTCAACACGATCACAACTTTCATCGAGCCTTTGATACTGGTTTTCATGGGCGGCCTGGTTATGACGATTCTGCTCGCAATGTATCTGCCGCTGTTCAATATGATCGGCAACATGGGCCAGAGCGGCATTCCGCGGTGATTGGAGAAGCTAATGTCTGAAACAGTCGAACAAGACACCGGCGTAGCGATCTCGGCGGCGCCCCCCGCGCTCATCCCGGCGGAGATGAGCCAGGAGGAGATCGCGGCGCGTGAGAAAGCGCGGCGTTACCGGCTGAGGTTCGTCGATCTGAAGACCGAAGAGCCGGCTTATGATCTCATTCACGAATTGCCGGTCGAGATGATGGTGCGGCACAGCTTCGTGCCTCTCGGCCGCGACGGCGACATTCTGTACGTGGCGATGGCAGACCCAAGTAATCTCGAGGTAATCGACGAGATCGAAGCGCAACTGCACATGCGATTGAAAACCGCAGTGGCCACGCAAACGGCTGTGGAAGAGGCTTTGAAGCGAGGCGACACCGCAGCGCGCATAATGCAGGACGCAACCGCCGGCTTTCGCACGGATCGCATGTCGCTGGTGCGAGAGACAGAGAACGGCGAAGAAGTGCTGGACCTGGAGCGTCTGACCGGCGACGAAGAGATGTCGCCGATAATCAAGCTGGTATATACCGTAGTGCTGAACGCGCTCGAGCGCCGCGCATCCGACATTCACATCGAAACGCGCGACTCGGACGTCGTGGTCAAGTATCGAATCGACGGAGCGCTCTATCGCGCGGCTGATCCGATCGACATCGCCCACCATCAAACGATCGTTCAGCGCATCAAGGTTATGTCCGAGCTCGACATCGCCGAGCGCCGCGTTCCGCAGGATGGCCGCTTTCGAATAATGATTCGCGGACGCAAGATCGACTTCCGCGTTTCGATAATGCCGTCGATCTACGGCGAGAACGTGGTAATCCGTATTCTCGACAAAGAGCAAATCAACGAATCCTTCAAAGACTTGAATCTGGATGTTGTGGGGTTTGCTGCGGGGGACTTGAAGAAGTTCCGCAAGTTCATCGCCGAGCCCTACGGCATGGTGCTGGTGACGGGACCGACGGGCTCAGGAAAGACGACGACGCTTTATGCCGCGCTCAACGAAATCAAAAACGAGGAAGACAAGATCATCACGATCGAAGACCCGGTCGAGTATCAGCTTCAAGGCATCACGCAGATACCCGTGAACGAGAAAAAGGGGCTGACCTTCGCGCGCGGACTGCGCAGCATACTCCGTCACGACCCCGATAAGATAATGGTCGGCGAGATTCGCGACTCCGAAACTGCGCAGATCGCCATTCAGTCAGCCCTGACAGGTCACCTGGTTTTCACCACCGTGCACGCCAACAACGTGATCGACGTTATCGGGCGGTTTTTGAACATGGGTGTCGAACCATACAACTTCGTTTCGTCTCTGAACTGCGTGCTTGCTCAAAGACTGGTGCGTATTCTGTGCACGCACTGCAAGCGCCGCCATGACCCGACCGATGAGGAGCTCAACGAGTCGGGGTTGAACCCGGACAAGTATCGCAGTGAAGTGTTTTATCGCTCGGTTGGATGCGAAGTGTGCAACCTGACGGGCTATCGCGGACGAACGGCGATCCACGAGCTGCTGAACGTGACTGATCATATACGCGAGATCATCATCGAGCGGCGTCCCGGTTCGGAGGTGCGCCGGGCGGCTCGCGCCGAAGGCCTGACGTCGCTGCGCGAGTCAGCGATCGCGAAAGTGTTTTTGGGGGTGACCACGTTGCACGAAATCAATCGCGTGACGTTTGTCGAATAGTCCGTAGTCAGTGGTCAGTAATCCGTAGCTAGACGGCGGAGTGGACTGCTCGATACGGACCACGGACTACGGACTAAGTTCTTTGTTTATTTTGAAACCGAAGCGTGCTAGAGTGGTTTAACCAAGCAGACACTCTTAGGAATAAGTTCGATGCGGCAGCGAGCCATAAGAGGCTCGGGTGAGCGGAGGATGTCAGGCCGCCAGCCGCGACCATTCACTGCCGAAGTTTCAAGGGTGCGCTTTCTCCGTAGGAAGATCAACAAGCGAGGAGTTGGGCTATGGCAAAGATTCTGAGAATACAGCAGGTAATAGCGCTCGCGGTGGCGCTGACGTTGGCGGCCCCCATTGCGGCTTTCGCGGCCGATGGCAAGAAGCACTTTAATGAAGGGATCAAGTACGAAGAAAACCGCCAGTGGGACAAAGCCGCCCAAGAGTTCGCCCTTGCCGTATCTGAGAAGCCATCCAATATCGAGTACCAGCTTCACCTTCAGCGCGCTCTGGTGAGCGCCGCGATCATGCTGGTCGAGCGTGGAGACAGCCTCGCAGAGAAGAAAGACTACAACGCCGCGTACAATGCGTACCGACAGGCGTTTGC
>JBGQGO010000273.1:0-7301 GCA_041497455.1 Blastocatellia bacterium
AGATAGCACGGTTACATGATCCTGGCTCCAGCGGAGCTACCTGAAGCCTGGCGCTTTCGGGCAACGAGAGGTCCATCCGCTGGAGCGAGCGCCTATTTTGCCGTACGCGTTTCGATCGGACAGGAGACTCCTACGGAGTCAAACCGGATTCGGGGTGCCCTCGTTGCTATCCACAGGACACTCCTCCGGAGTTTCATTCGGAGAGTCTTCGTCACGCGCAACCACGCTTCACGGCAGGGTGAGAAACCCGGTTCCGGGTTCAGGGTTCGTGGTTCAGAGTAGGTGATGCCCGTCATCTCATCGCACAAGACGAACGCGCAGCAGACGTTGCTCGCGCAGCCACGCTTCACGGCAGGTGACGCCCGTCACGGCGAAACGTGACGCCCCTCATAGTGGCCAGTATCGGAAAACTCTAAAGTAAGACGAGGAGACTTTATGACCGACACTGTGCTGCTTGGTGACGAAGCCGTCGCCCTGGGAGCGATCCACGCGGGCCTGACGGCGGCATACGCATACCCGGGAACTCCATCGACCGAGATTCTTGAATACCTGTTGAAGCACCGCGAGAAGCACGGCGGACCGCACGCCGCCTGGTGCTGTAACGAGAAGACCGCCTACGAAGAAGCGCTCGGCGTTTCATTCGCCGGACGGCGCGCGCTGGTCGCGATGAAGCACGTAGGGCTGAACGTAGCCGCCGATCCTTTCATCAATTCCGCGCTCGTCGATATTCACGGCGGGCTTGTAGTGGTCGTCGCCGATGATCCCGGCATGCACAGCTCTCAGAACGAGCAGGACAGCCGTTACTACGCTGACTTCGCGCGAATCATTTGTCTGGAGCCCGCAACCCAGCAGGAAGCTTACGAGATGACGCGCGAGGCTTTCGATCTATCCGAGAAGTTTCACATCCCGGTGATGATTCGACTCGTGACCAGATTGGCACACAGCCGCAGCGCAGTTCGAACTGGAGAGACAAGAAAAGAAAACTCTCTTGGAGAGCCGCCCGATCCTTCCGGATGGATCCTGTTGCCGTCGAACGCTCGCCGCCGATGGCATTCGCTGCTGGAGCGCCAGCGGGACTTTTCGATTTACAGCGAGACCTCTTCCAACAACACGTTGACGCTTAATGACCGGCATCGAGAGCTTGGCGTGATCACCACGGGAATCGCCGAAACTTATTTCCTGGAGAACGTCGACGAGTTGCCCTTCGAGCCTTCACATCTTCACATCGGCGCGTATCCGCTTCCTGTTGAGAAAATCAGGGCGCTAGTCGAGCACGCCGACAAGGTGCTGGTGCTCGAAGAGGGCTATCCGTTTCTGGAGAGGTTTCTACGCGGAATAGTTCCCCCGCCCATCGAGATTCAGGGCAAGCAGTCTGGTCACGTTCCCGCTGAAGGCGAGTTGACTCCGGACAACGTTCGCATCGCGCTGGGGCTGGCCGAACGAAGCGGCGTCGAGCTTCCGGGCCTGACGCTCCCGGCGAGGCCGCCACAGCTTTGCGCGGGCTGTCCTCATCGCGACACATACCACGCGTTGAAACAAGCCGTCGCGCCCTTCGAGCCCGCGCTCGTGACCTCAGACATCGGCTGTTACACGCTCGGCGCGCTGGCCCCGTACTCAGCCATTCAGTCCTGCGTCTGCATGGGCGCTTCGATCGGCATGGCCAAGGGCGCATCCGAAGCCGGATTCCGCCCGGTGATCGCGGTGATCGGCGACAGCACCTTTTTGCATTCCGGCGTGACGGGGCTGATGGACGCGGTAGCCGCGAATACCGACATGACTCTGGTGATCATGGACAACGAAACAGTAGCGATGACTGGAGGTCAGCCGACCATCATGAGCTCTTCGCGACTCGAGCGGCTGATCGTTGGGCTCGGTGTTGATCCGGAGCACTTCCACGTTTTGAGCGCTCACCCGAAATTCACAGACCACAACGCTGAGGTCATTCGAAGTGAAATAACCCACCGCGGGTTGTCGGTCATCGTAGCGGTCCGCGAGTGCATCGAGACCGCGCGCAAGCACAAGGCGAAGCGCTGAGAGGAGATCATGAAATACGACATCATACTTGCAGGCGTCGGAGGGCAGGGAGTCCTCTCAGTGTCAGCCATCATCGGATCGGCTGCGAGGAGCCAGGGGCTGTTCGTCAAACTGTCAGAGGTCCACGGGATGTCCCAGCGAGGAGGCGGCGTCGTAGCGAACCTGCGGCTGTCGGACAAGCCCATCGCAAGCGATCTGATTCCGCAAGGCACCGCTTCGATGATTCTGAGCATGGAACCGCTCGAGAGCCTCAGATATCTCAACTATCTTTCACCTGAGGGCATACTGATAACGTCAACCGATCCGGTCGTGAATATTCCTGACTATCCGAATCTCGACGAACTCGTTCTTAGAATCAGAAGTCTTCCACACAACAAACTCGTCGACAGCGAGCATCTCGCTCGACAGGCAGGCTCCGCGCGGGCGACCAACATGGTGATCATAGGCGCCGCGTCTCACTTTTTGCCGGTCAACGAGGAACGGCTCGAGGACTCTATCAAGAACCTGTTTGAGGGTAAGGGAGATAAGGTTGTCGATATTAACCTCAAGGCCTTTCACGCAGGGCGCGGAGCCGCATAATGATTATCGACTTTGAGAAGATCTCTCTGATCCTCCGTGGCGCTAAGGAACGAGGCGATCAGTCGCTTCTGGAACCGGAAGGGCTCGACGTGCTGACAGCGCTGGGCATCGCTACGCCTGGCTATTTGTTCGTTCGCAATTCAAGCAAAGCTCGCGTTGTGGCTGCCGGCGCGCTCGCTGGCAAGAAGGTTGTCGTTAAAGTCGTATCGCCTCGAATTCTGCACAAGACCGATGTTGGCGGCGTGTGGGTCGTTGCGAATGATGTTGAGGCCATCGTCTCTGCAATTCAGACGATGGAGCGGAACCTTAGCGAGCAAGACGTGGCCGGCTTCACGATAAGTCAGTTTATCGACTACGACCCGGCGCTCGGGAACGAGCTGCTGCTGGGTCTGCGTTGGACCGATGATTTCGGGCCGGTAGTCACGCTCGGTCCCGGCGGCATCTACACGGAGTTTCTGTCTGAGAACTTCAAATCCGGAAGAGACGTCGCGATTCTCTCGCCTGAGTCATCGAGCGCGGACGTGATCGAGCGCGCCATCCAAGAATGCGCAGTCACTCGCCTGATCACAACGGAGTTGAGAGGCCGTCCTCCACGAATCGGCGCTGAACAGATCCGGCACGCGGCGGAAAAGTTTCTGGCGCTGGCGAGAGAGCTGACTCCTGAATGGATCAGCGAATGTGAAATCAATCCTCTGGTTGTCGCGGAAGGCAGGCTCGTCGCGCTCGATGTTCTGATAAAGCTTGCAGGCAGCTCGAAGCCTCCGCGTGCGGCGCGTCCGATCTGGAAGCTAAAGCATCTGCTTGAACCAAAGTCCGTTGCAATCATCGGGGTTTCTGAGAAGCTGAATCCCGGTCACATCATCGTCAACAACCTGCTTCGCGAAGGCTTCGACCGCCGGCGCATCAGCATCGTAAAACCGGGAACCGGCGAGATCGAAGGATGCAGATGTTACCCGAACATCTCTTCTCTTCCAGAAAGAGCTGACCTGTTCATTCTTGCCATCTCCGCATCCCAGACTCCGGAGGCAATTGCTGAGATCATCGACGCCCAAAAGGCAGAGAGCCTGATCGTCATCCCAGGTGGGCTTGGGGAAAAGCTCGGCAGCGATGCGCTCGTTTCTCGCATAGACTCGGCGCTGGCAAAAGCGCGGGCCACGCGCTGGGGTGGACCGGTGATCAATGGAGGAAACTGTCTTGGTGTTCGCTCGCAGCCCGGCCACTACGACACGATGTTCATACCTGAATACAAGCTTCCTGTTAGCAAGGGGGAAGCATCGCCCGTCGCTATTATCTCGCAGAGCGGCGCGTTCGCCATATCGAGAACCAGCAAGCTCACAGGCGTGAACCCGAAGTACTCGATCTCGGCCGGCAACCAGATGGATCTGACGGTCGGAGATTTCTTGACGTACTTGAAAGACGATCCGGACATAGCGATCTTCGCGGTTTACGTTGAAGGTTTCGCTCCGCTCGATGGCTTGACGTTCTTGAAGGCGGCGAGGGAAATCACCACAAGCGGCAGAACCGTTATTCTCTACCGCGCGGGCCGCACGCTCGCCGGAGCGAAAGCGTCATCCAGTCACACCGCGTCCATCGCTGGAGACTACGCGGTCACTCGCGAGCTTTGTAAAGCGGCTGGAGCAGTCGTAGCCGAAACCCTAGCCAGGTTTGAAGAACTCGTAAGGCTGTTCACCTTGTTGAGGAAAAAGCGAGTGAGCGGATTGCGGCTGGGAGCGATCTCAAACGCGGGCTTCGAGTGCGTAGCCATTGCTGACAACCTGGGGAGCTTCACTTTGCCGCCTTTCCAGCAGCGCACTACTGATCGCCTTCGATCGATCCTCAAGCGATGCCGGCTTGATTCGGTTGTCGATGCTCACAACCCGCTCGATGTAACGCCGATGATGGATGATGAAGCTTTTGAAGAAGCGGTTCGAGCTGTGATGGAAGATGACGGCATCGATGTCGTTGTCGTCGGATGCGTGCCTCTGACCGCGGCACTGGAGACTCTCGCAGCAGGGCAAGGGCATCTTGAAGACATCGACAAAGAAGATTCGATTGCGATGCGGCTGGCGAAGCTCAACAACGAGACCTCGAAGCCGTGGATAGCCGTCGTTGACGCCGGCAGACTCTACGATCCGATGGCGAACCTGCTGGAAGAGAAAGGCGTCCCTACGTTCAGAACCGCTGACGAAGCGCTTCGGGCTTTCAACGTGTTTTGCACAGAGAGAATGAAGATTCGCGAACGATCTGAATTGCCTACTGCGGCCGAGGCTCGGGTGGCTTCACTGGCTTCGGAGGTTGCGGAGGTGGTTCGCCTTCCGGTTTCGGAGTATGCGCGGCGGTGACCCAGGCCTGAACCTCGCGCCGTACTTCCGCATATGGTTTATCGATGGGCTTGTTAGCCTTATCGCGCCATCCTTTGACGATCTCACCGACGATCGGAAATTGACCATATTGAAAATTCACGGTGTGAAACAAGCTGTCTTCGGGCTCGAGGAACACCAGCATCTCGTCTTCCTTAACATAGTTGTCTTCGGCGCATCGCACGCTGGATCGCGCGAGCACGTTGATTTCTTTCAGCGTGAAATCGCCCTCGATCACGTCAACAGGATAGAGCACTGCCAATTGGAGGAACTCGCCGCGATACCTCGCCTTTTCAACCTTATGAACTTTGACGCGCGCGATCAGAATCGCTTGCCGCGTGACCTCATCAATGGGCATGACACGCAGACAGTTACGCGATTGCGCGAAACCCGGCAGAACCAGCAGGGGCAGCGCGATTATCAAGACAACCTTTCTCATGTAAGGCAGATTCACTCCTCCAAAACCTGTTAATGCTACCACACGCCCGACGGCGCGGAAAAGTTCCATTTCCAGCGGGCTCTGCTCGCTGGCGAGTTGTCGCAGCTCCTCAATGATGCCGCGACTGCAAGATTGAGGTCGCTCTGCCTGCCGTTCGTCAAATACTCGCCGCGAGATTTCCATCTAGTCCATTGAAGCCGGGGCCACCGGTTCTTTCTCGCGCCGCGCCTCTTCAACGGACAGCTCTCTTGAGCGGCGTGAGCGCGCGCGAAAAAAGCTCAAAGCGAACCCGGACGCCGCAAGCAGGGCAACCGCGACAACCACCTTCCATCCATGCCGCCTTATGATGCGGTCAGCATCCTCACCGAATTCGATTGCGAGCCATCCTTCGATCAGGAATCGCACTGCACGCCCAATGAAGATCGCCGTGATGAACCGCCACGTCTTCAGTCTGAACACACCCGCACATAGCACAAAGGGCTTGAACGGGAATGGCGGCGGCAGCACCGCAGGCACCATCACTGCGATCAGATCATAGCGGCCAAGCAAATTCTCGATTCGATCGCGCTTCTCCGGCGTCACACGCTTGAGTGCGGCGACACCAGCGCGTCGCGCAACCAGATACAACAGCGTACAACCAATCGCCGAGCCTCCAGTCGCCGCCAGTGCGTAGAGGGGCATCAGCGCCGGGGTGTTCGCGCTCAGCCAAATCATCACAAAGTCCGGGCCTCCCGGCAGCGGAATGCCCGCTGAATCGATGAGTGATATTCCGAACAATCCAAGAGGACCGAAGGCCTTGAGCCATTCGAGCAAGCCCTGAAGGGCGCTCTTGATCCCGAAGAGTATGAACGCGGCTTCATTCATTGCGAGGCTCGCTCACTGATTTCGGCGCCCGGATAGTAGAAACTCAGAATCTCGCGGTAGCCGCGGCCAGCCGCCGCCTGAGCGACGGCGCCTTCTTCGCACAATCCGACTTGACTGCCAAAGCCTCGCCCCCGAAAGATGAACCTTGACCCTCGCCGCTCGACAGTGAACGTCGGACTCAACACTGTATTCCATCCGAGCCTGAGTCCAATCGCGCGTCGAAACGCGTCGGTGCTCAACACAACGCGCTTGCTTCCATCACGCACGGTGACCGATTGGACGAAACCACTAGCCTGATCACCGTCGGTGATCAGTTCAGTCGCAGACGACAACTTCGACGCGATGAACGCCGAAAGCGAGTCGAGAATGTGGTTGACGTCCGCCGAACGCTCCCATTTGCTGAATCGTGAGTGCTGACACCAGCGGCATACGATTCGACCAAAAGGGTAACTGGTGCTACCACCCCAGACCATGGACGGGGTGGCCAACAGTCCTCCGCAAGCTGCAGTGTAGTAGCCCTCCACCGGCCGGCCCTCAAAGCTCAAGGTTTGGCCCGCTGTCCGAGCGACTGCGCGCGAGACCGCCGGCGAAGCAACTCTATCGGAGAGATCCTGCTCGCCCCGATAGAGCTGGCAATGTGTGGTGTCGCAAAAGTCGAATCCTTCGCTTGAGTGGCGGCCCGCGTGCGACAGCATGAACGTTCTCACAACCACTGCGATCGCCATCAAAGCTTCCGGCTCGCGCCGGCTCGTCTCCGCGGCCACCACCGAAGCAACCGCGGACTCGCGAAGGGTCGTCAGCAATATTCTAAGAGGACCGCGCCCGCCGATCCCAGCGTCAACCGACACCGTTCCGCGCACAACTCGCTTGATCTTCCCTGGCAGGATAAGCTTGAGCGTTGCGGAATCGTCCGGCACGATTCGGGCCACGTCTGTGACCACCGATTGTTTGATGGCCCCGTGCGAACCCCCGACGACAAGGTTGAGCCGATTACCTGACAGGCGAATCCGAATCAACTCGCCGCG
>JBGQGO010000274.1:0-7286 GCA_041497455.1 Blastocatellia bacterium
GATCATAGAGACCCATTGTTGAAGCCGCCTCTACGTTCGGCGATTTCCCTTTCGATTTCCTCTTGCGTCAGTAATGGGAGGCCTTCGGCGATAATAGTGTTGCGAATAGCCAGGAGTTTCTTACCCAGGGGCGTTCTAGGTGTAAATGGTTCGGGTTCGCGCGTTGCTTCTCTTGTGCTGATCTCAGTATCTGTTTTCATCGCGTAACACCTCGTGCGAATCGTCGTGTTGAATGTATCACAATCCGCTAAGAGCAGCGAGCTTAGCGAACGATGGTTCCTTTTATAGCTTCTCGGCCTATGAAAGAGTTCGTAGTACGGCCTTTAGGCGGAAGTTTGTACTTGGTCACAGTCGGGCCATTGTGCTACAAACTTCCGCCTAAAGGCCGTACTACGAACTCTTCATCGTTTGAGCGCCGGCTCAGACGACATGACGACTCCTTAGAGAATTTCCAATCCTTGCGTTGCGGCTACACCTCGACGACCACCGGAATAATCATCGGGCGGCGGCCTGTCGCCTTCTGAATGAAGCGTTTCAATGCCACTCGAATCTTTTCCTTGATCACCGCGTAGTCGATCTGCTCTTCGTGAGTAGCACCGGTGACCGTCTGCTCCACCAATTCCTTTAGCTCAGCAAGCATCTCGCTGGAATCTTCCTCGTGGATGAACCCTCGAGTAACCAACTCAGGGTCTGACTCGAGCTCTCCCGATTTGGGATTGATCGCGACGATCGCCACTACGATGCCGTCGTATGACAAGTGCTTCCGGTCGCGGACGACCATGTCCTCGACGTGTTCGTAGCTCGAATCGATGAAGGTGCGCCCTACAGACTCGGTAGCCGTAATCTCCGCGCTCGAGTCGCCAAGCTCGAGCACGTCGCCGTTCTCGAACACGATGATGTTCTCCGGCTCGACGACTCCGAGCGTCGCTGCGAAATCCCTGTGGCGGTACAACTGGCGATGCTCGCCGTGAATCGGTACCAGGAACTTGGGTCTGGTAGCTTCGATCAGGATCTTCAAGTCTTCCTGGCTGCCGTGACCCGATACGTGAACTCGCGCAACGCTGCTGTCGATCACCTGTGCGCCGCGCTTGTAGCAGTGCGAGATCAATCGCGAAATCGCAGGCTCGTTGCCTGGTATTTGCCGCGCCGAAAGCACCACGGTGTCGCCTTCCCCGACTGAAAGGTTTTTGTGCTGATCGGTCGCAAGCTTGGTCATCGCCGACATCGGATCGCCCTGGCATCCGGCTGCAAGCAGCAACAACTGATCGTCGTCCATTTGCCGGGCCTCCGCCGGGCTTACGAAAATGCCGTCGGGAATGTCCAACTGGCGAAGGCTGTCGGCAGTCTCAACGTTTCGCAGCATGCTTCGGCCGAGCAATGCGACTCGCCGTCCGTAATCTCGCGCGAGGTCAAGCACGATCTGAAGCCTGTGAACTGAGCTTGTGAAACAGCTCAGGACGATTCGCCCCTGCGCTTCTTCGAATATTTTTTCGAGCGCCGGAATGACCGCGCGTTCAGACTGAGTGCGCCCGGGGCGTTCCGCATTCGTCGAATCCGCAAGCAACGCGAGCACGCCTCGATCGCCGTATTCGCTCAAGCGCTCGAGATCAGTCGTCCGCCCAACTACCGGCGTCTCGTCTATCTTGAAATCGCCCGAATGAATCACCACGCCGACAGGAGTCGTCACCGCCACCGCTGTGCAGGAGGTGAGACTGTGGGTGACGTGAATCCACTCGACTTCAAAGTTCCCGAGTGCGACGCGGTCCCGCGATTCGACTGCGTGCAACGAAGTCGAATCCAAAAGCCCGTGCTCCTGGAGCTTGTTCTCGACCAGCGCAAGCGTCAGGTGAGTGCCGTACACCGGTACGTTGACTTCTCTTAGAAGGAACGGCACCGCGCCGATGTGATCTTCGTGCCCGTGAGTCAGGACGATGGCTGAGATCTCGTCGCGATACTGCTCGATGAAATTGAAGTCGGGTATGACGATGTCTACGCCGGGCGCATCTTCTTCAGGAAATCCCATTCCCGCGTCGATGATGATCGCTTCGCCACCGTAGCGCATCGCCATCATGTTCATGCCGAACACACCGACGCCGCCGAGAGGTATTATTTCGAGTTTATCTTCTGCCATTGTTTTGTCCGATTAGAATGACAGTCTACGCTACTTCCTCAGAACCATGAGTATAGCAACACAACGGTGTTGGTCTAGCAGCCCTTCGCTTCATTCCCGGTCCAGCGCCCTGGACAACGCAGCGAACTCAGCAAGCGATAGTGTCTCGGCCCGGCGCTGCGGCGCCACGGAAGCCGCTTCCAGAGCCGATTCCAGCGGTTCGCTAAATTCCAGCGCGCGCGCTGCCGCTTTCAGGTTGTTCAAAATCGTCTTGCGTCGTTGAGCGAATGAGGCCCGCACGAGCGCGAAGAATCTCGCTTCGTCTGCGACATCGACGGCCGGCCGCTCGCGGACCGTGAGTCTGATGACTGCGGACTGGACTTTGGGAGCTGGCGTGAATGCGGACGGCGGGACTTCAAAAAGCTTCGACGCGATGCAGTAGTACTGCACCATCACTGAGAGGGAACCGTACTCTTTGCTGCCTGGTCCGGTGGTGATCCGGTCAGCCACTTCCTTCTGAAGCATGAGCGTCATATCAGATATGCTGCGGCCCAATGCAAGCAGCCTTTCGATTATCGGCGTTGATATGTAGTACGGCAGGTTCGCTACGATTCGCACTCGGTTTCTGTCCTCGTCGTCAGGACGAAGAGAATGCAACTTCGACGTCGCATTCGTTATGAGTTTCATCCAATCCAGGCTCAAAGCATCGGCGGTGACGATCGAAAGATTCTCAGCTTTCACGGAGCGGCGAAGTCCATCAGCGAGAGGTGCATCGATCTCGACAGCTTCAACGTAGCCGCTCCGTTCAACGAGCATCCGCGTGAGCGCGCCGGTACCAGGGCCTATTTCAATCACGATGTCTGTCCGAAGAGGTGATACCGCGTCGATGATTCGGCGCGCGACCCGCTGGTCGGTGAGGAAATTCTGCGCGAGGCTTTTCTTCGCCCTGATCAAGCGCGTCAAGCGACTCCTCGAAAACTTGGATAGCCGGTGAACTCGGTGTAGCCCTCGCCTTCCACTACGCTAACCTGTTCAAGATCGAATTCGAGATCGGCAAAAGCGAGATGCGTCGCAGTGCTGTCCGCCCCTTTCGCGCCGGGAACCACGAGGCTCAGCTTGTCGAGCTGTTCGAAGTTCTTCGGCGCGCTTGGATCGAACACTCCCGGTAGCAATAGAACGCTTGTGACGCTGACACGAGCCAGGGCCTCGAGCACCGAACTAAGCTCTTGCGGTACAGGCGACCCCTTCATCAACGCGACGTTTGACATTTCGCGCCCTTCCCCTGGAAGCGCGGTCGCATCGTGCGGAACCACCGTCTCGGGGGACAGCTCGATGATAATCACGCGTTCATCGTCTCTCGCCCCTAGCGCCGCGGCGTGCGGATCAAGGGCATCCGCCGCGCCAACAACGACTAAGGGCCTGTGATGGTTCTGGCTCAACCGGCTCTCGATCAGCATCTTGTTCAGATCGTGCCGCGCTCCAAGCACGATCGCGTCGTATTCACAGGCCGCTTCGACAAACTCGCGCGAAGGGTTCCATGCAAGTGCCGTCCAGGGTTGGTCGTTCGCATACTCGATTATGCCGTGGACGAAGGGAGCGCCGCGTGTGACAAACTTGAAGTAGGCTTCGTTCAGCCGCAGAGCTTCGTCTTCGCAAAGGCCGACTTCAACTTCGATCCCAGCGGCGCGCAGTTGCTCGATCCCACGTCCGTTCACTTTCGCAAAAGGGTCTTTGGTTGCGATCACTGCGCGCGAGATTCCGGCTTCGATCAACGCATCGGTGCATGGCGGAGTGCGTCCGTGATGACAGCAGGGCTCGAGGTTGCAGTAGAGCGTCGCGCCTCGCGCCTGCTGTCCGGCCATCTCGATCGCATAAGTCTCTCCGTGCTTGAGCAGGTCGTATCTGTGGAAGCCTTCTCCGAGCACGCGGCCGTGTTTCACGAGGAGCGCTCCAACCATCGGGTTTGGGCTCACGAGCCCGGCGCCGCGCCGCGCCAGATCGAGGGCTCTATTCATGAAAACCGTGTCTGCGTCAAACATAGTGAGTTAGCCGCGTAGGAATTCGGTCTCGATCCATCGCGCGATCTTGTCAAACCTTGTATCTCGCCTTGAGCGGGACCTCGTAGCCTTTCAGAAAAACATTCTCAATCTTCATCGAAGTCGAAGCCGTGAACTCGAGCCCGTGGTTCTCTCCCCGAGCGAGTTTCGCATAACCCGCCGCCGCGATCATAGCCGCGTTGTCAGTCGTAAGAATCGGGCTCGGATAGTAGACCGGCACGCCGAAGTCTTCCGCGTCCACCGCCGATCTCAGCGCGCTGTTACACGCAACACCCCCTGCGAGGATGATTGTCCGAGGATGATGTCGTCGCACCGCTGCTCGCAATCGCGCGAGTAAAGAGCGAATCACCTTATCCTGAAAGCTCGCAACCAGATCAACGATTCTTTGATCTGGCTCGCTGCCTTTCACAACCGCCTCAATCCCATTCTCCCGCACGTAGCGAAGCACCGCGGTCTTCAGGCCGCTGAAGCTGAAATCGAGATTGGGCGAGTCCATTCGCGGGAGCGTGAACACCAGTTCAGCCGCACGCTGATCTCCGGACTTTGCGAGGCGATCGATCACAGGGCCGCCAGGATATCCGAGTCCCAGCAGCTTCGCGACTTTGTCATAAGCTTCACCTGCGGCGTCATCTCGCGTTCGACCAAGTACCGCGTAGCGCCCCTCTTCTGGTATCAGAAAGAGCGTCGTGTGCCCGCCTGACACGATCAGCGCGACCGCGGGGTACTCGACCGGCGGATTCTCGAAGACCACGGAATAGATGTGACCTTCGATATGGTTCACGCCAACGATGGGTTTGTTTGCAACCATCGCAAGCGACTTTGCGAAGCTGATGCCGACAAGTAACGAGCCGATCAACCCGGGGCCTTGCGTCACCGCTATGCCGTCGATGCATTCCAGCGTGACCCCGGCTTCCGTCAGCGCGCTCGCCACGACCGGCGCGATGCGATCCAGGTGCTCACGCGAAGCAAGCTCGGGCACGACGCCACCGTATGGCGCGTGAATCGCAATTTGCGAAGCGATGATGTTCGAACGTATGACGCGGCCTGCTTCGATGAGCGAAGCGGCAGTTTCATCGCACGAACTTTCTATGCCAAGAACCAACATTCGCAGTCATTCTACACGACGTGGTCCGTAGTCCGTAGTCCGTAGTCCGTGGTCAGTAGTCCGTGGTCCGTAGTCCGTGGTCAGTAGTCCGTAGTCCGTGGTCAGTAGTCCGTAGTCAGTAGTCCGTAGTCAGTAGTCCGTAGTCCGTGGTTGATTAGGAAGTCTACTGACAAGGCATCGCAACATACTACTGACTACGGACTACTGACTACGGACTATCACCCTTCACCTTTCGCCGCGTTACGTAGTAGCATACGCGCGATTTCCTGAGGGAGAAAAAATGAAAGCAGCCATCGTTCGAGAATACAAACAACCGCTTCAGATCGAAGAGACCGAGACGCCGGTTCCTGGACCGGATGAGGTGCTGATCAAAGTGGAAGCTTGCGGCGTGTGCCATTCCGATTTGCACCTCGCCGAAGGCGACTGGACCCACTTGCTCCGCATCATCAAGCGCCCGCTCATCCCGGGTCACGAAGTCGTCGGCCCAATAATCCAGAAAGGCGACGAGGTGAGCAACCTCGAGATCGGCGACCGCGTGGGCGTCGCCTGGACTCATTGGACTTGCGGCGAGTGCGAGCTGTGCAAAGAAGGCCGCGAGAATCTCTGCACTAAGCAGATGATCACCGGAGCGACGGTGGACGGCGGCTACGCCGAGTTCATCAAGGCGAAAGCCTCACACGTATTGAAAGTTCCCGACTCATTAACTTCAGAAGAGGCCGCGCCGCTGTTCTGCGCCGGCGTCACTGTTTATCACGCAATCAAGAGCTCCGGCATCAAGCCGCGCCAGCGCCTGGTGGTGTTCGGCGTCGGAGGGTTGGGCCATCTCGCGGTTCAGATTGCGAAATGCTTCGGAGCTCAAGTGATCGCAGTTGACATCGCCGATGACAAACTCGAATTCGCACGGCGGCTAGGCGCTGACATCACTATGAACGCGGTGAATGAGGACGTCGTGAAACAGATTCGCAAGATGGGCGGCGCTCACGTGGCTGTGGTCACCTCAGCCGCAAAGAAAGCTTATGATATGGCGTTCTACGCCGTGAGATCGAGCGGTACGTTGATGGTAGTCGGAATGCCCGCTGAAGATCTGTCGTTTCCAGCGATCATGATGCGCGAGATCAGAATCATGTCTGCAGCGACTGGCACTCGCGAAGACATGCGTGAAGTGCTAGAGCTCGCGGCGGCCGGGCGAGTCAAATGTCAGGTCGAAACTCGGAAGCTTGAACAGATCAACGAGGTGTTCGAGGAGATGCGCGCCGCGAAGATCACCGGCCGTGTTGTGCTCACGATGTAGCTCCGCTCCGCCTCTCGCCTTTGACAGAACCAACGCCAGAGTGTAGGATCTGCATATAATCGCAAATGCTAAAACGGTAGAATGACGGATTGTTTTATGATGGGACAGCTTAGCAACTTCAAAGCAGAATTCTTCAAGGCGCTGGCCCACCCACTCAGGATCTCTATTCTCGACGCTCTTCGAGATGGCGAGCTAACGGTCAATGAGATTAGCCAGCTCTTCGAGGTGGAAGCGGCAAACGCATCCCAGCAGCTCGCAATCCTTCGCAACAGAAACATCGTCATCTCCCGCAAAGAAGGTTCTAGTGTTTATTACTCAGTGAGCGATAAGACTGTGTTCAAGCTGCTGGACGTGGCGAGAGACATTTTCAACAATCACCTCATTGGTGTGCGCAGCATGCTGGAAGAGATAGAGTCGCCGAGGCCAGCTAAGCAGGCAAGGCGGTAAGGCAAACGCTAACCGGGCCACGGAGACTGGCTCGGTTTTTTTGGAGCTAGCACTTGCAGATATTTGAATATTCGAAGCCGATAAGGGGTTCGGCGCCCCTTAGGCGAAGCAGGGCGCGATGAAACGGAGGGTTACTAAGATGAGTGCGACTTCTGAGATGCTTGAAACAAATGTTCTTTGCGAGCGGTTGCTTGAGCAACAGCCACAATCGAAAGTTTTGCTCGATCGACTACGAACGCGGCTAGACGGAAAAAGACATTTCGGCGCGTTCGCGCC
>JBGQGO010000275.1:0-7269 GCA_041497455.1 Blastocatellia bacterium
AATGGCGCTTTCAGGAAAGGACACAGGCGGGAGCCAGTTTTTCATCACGCATTCACCTCAGCCGCACTTAGACGGAGGCTACACCATCTTTGGCCGCGTGATTGAAGGAATGGATGTGGTGAACCGAATAGCTCGCGGGGACCGGATGGAGCGAGTTGAAATCTCAGAGACGAAATAGAACCAAACAGAATCGCCAGATTGGTTAGGGACAATCGTGACGCTTTGTTGGGAGGTTGGTATGAATTCTTTGGCAGTTGAAGTTCAGGAGGCACGTGCTCAAAGAGTCAGCGTCAGGCGAGAGTCAACAATCGTTCAATAGATGGCTGGAAGAGCGCGCGGCCGTCGGTAAGCCGTCCTGAGAAAGTCGCGGATCTCCTCCACAGATGCCGCAGATTTCGCGGATTGTCTGAACTGTTGGAACTTGCTAGGCCTCATCGCTATTCCTCCTGTCCTTTCTGTTGTCTTTTCATCTGTGTCATCTGCGTAATCTGTGGATTGCCGGCTATGCAATGCTACTTCATTGCTGAGCCTGCGGCCGGTGGCTACAATACGAGGTGGTGAAAACAATAACCGTTGGAATCAGCGGCGCGAGTGGAGCGATCTACGCACAGCGGCTTCTGATGCAGCTTGAAGACAGCCTGGAGGTGCGCCAGATTAACCTGGTGATCAGCGGGCCGGGGCGGCGAGTCATCAGCGACGAGCTCGACGTCAGCGCAACCGCCGACACCGAACAGATCGTGGCCGAGATGATTGGCCGCCCTTCGACTAAGATCATCGTCTTTCATCCAGGGGACATTGGAGCGTCGATAGCATCCGGTTCGTATCCGGTGGATGCGATGGTCATCATTCCTTGTTCCGCGTCGACGCTTGGCGTGTTGGCCTCCGGTTCGTGCCGCAACCTTTTGCATCGCGCGGCTGATGTCTGCTTGAAAGAAGGACGCAAGCTGGTGCTCGTGCCTCGCGAGACGCCGCTTTCGACGATTCACCTCGAGAACATGTTGAAGCTCCGGCAGGCGGGCGCGATGATCGTCCCGGCGATGCCCGCGTTCTATCACCGGCCGGCGAACATCATCGAGATGGCCGATCATTTCATCTATCGAGTGATGGATCATCTGATGCTCGCGCATTCACAGGAGACAGTCTGGCAGGGAGACATAAGCAGACCAATCTAGGTCTTGACTCATCGATATGACAATCGCCCGGCGGCTCAAAATCACGCTCGAGATGATCAAGATCGAGCACACGCTCTTCGCGTTGCCGTTTGCGTTTCTGGGAGCAACGCTCGCAGCGCGTGAGCTGGAACCTCAGGCGGCGAGTTTCTGGATTTCGAAGCTTCTGTGGATCACGCTTGCGATGGTGGGCGCGCGCTCGGCCGCAATGACGTTCAATCGAATCGCTGACCGCGAGATCGACGCCGCGAATCCACGCACCGCTACGCGGGCGTTGCCGGCGGGACTTCTTGATTTGAGGTTCGCGGCTGCTTTTGCAATAGCCTCGTCAGCGCTCTTCTTGCTGGCGGCGTCGCAGCTCAATCGATTGACTCTCATCCTTTCGCCGGTCGCCCTGGGATCCGTTCTTCTTTACTCATACACCAAGCGCTTCACATCGCTATCACACTTTGTGCTCGGCTGGTGTCTGGCAATAGCTCCGTCGGGCGCGTGGATAGCGATTCAGGGCAGGCTCACTCTGGTTGGGGTGTTGCTGTCGCTGTCGGTTATGCTGTGGACCGCAGGATTCGACGTTTTGTACGCGTGTCAGGACTATGACTTCGATCGGCAAAGCGGGCTTCATTCGATCCCGCGGCGATTCGGTATCGGCCGGACGTTGTGGATCGCCCGAGGCATACACGCGTTGATGTTCGCATCGCTAGTGATGTTCTTCTTGAATGCGCATCTCGGGTGGCTAGGGCTGGCCGGCGTGATGGCAACGGGGGCGCTGCTTGTGTATCAGCACAGCATAGTGAAAGCGAATGACCTCTCACGGTTGAACGCGGCGTTTTTCACGACGAATGCATTTGTAAGCGTGATCCTGTTCGTGACGATAGCAGGTGACGCCTTCTTGCTTCATTGAGCGTTGCTTGCTTTGCGTCTTTGCGTCACCTTTGCGTCTTTGCGCGAAGCCTAAACTCGGTCATGACGTCTTCAACCGAGTGTAAGGTTCACGCCAAGACGCAAAGGTCGCGCAAAGACGCAAAGACGCAAGCCGCTAAGGCGCAAAGAACATGTGTGGAATCTGTGGAATCGTCGGCCAGCCCGATGAACAACTAATCAAAAGCATGCTCGCGCGAATCGCGCATCGCGGGCCTGACGACGAAGGTGTCTACGTGGCCGAAACCTCCAGCGGCGAGCGGATCGGGCTCGGCCATCGCCGCCTGTCGATCATCGACCTGTCGCCCGCAGGCCACGAGCCGATGTCCGACCCCAGCGGACGGATATGGCTCACTTTCAACGGTGAGATCTACAACTTCAAAGAACTCCGCCGCGAGCTGGAGACCCTGGGGCATCGATTCAAATCCAACACCGACGCCGAAGTAATCATCTACGCTTACCTGGAGTGGGGCCGCGACTGCCTGACTCGATTCAACGGCATGTTCGCGTTTGCGATTTGGGACTCGCAAAATGAGAGTCTGTTTCTCGCCCGCGATCGGCTTGGCATCAAGCCGCTGTATTACGCTGACACGCCGGCGGGGTTCGCGTTCGCATCCGAAGTCAAAGCGCTGCTCGCCATACCTGATACTGAGCGCTCTGTGGATCTCGCCGCGCTCGATCAGTTCATGACTTTCCTGTGGACTCCGGGTCCAAAGACGGCGTTTCGTGGCGTCTCGAAGCTCCCGCCCGCGCACTACCTTGTTTACCGCAACGGCAAGGCTGAAGTGCACGAGTACTGGGACCTGACGTTTGAAGAAGACGATTCAATCGCAGAATCGGAATGGATCGAGCGCGTGCGCGAGCAGGTCGCCCGCAGCGTTCGCGCGCAGATGCTGGCCGACGTTCCGCTGGGAGCCTTTCTGTCAGGCGGCGTGGATTCGTCTTCGATTGTTGCTCTGATGTCGGGCGTCTCGGAACTCAAGCCCACGACGTACACTTTCGGGTTCAGCCGCGAGGACCTCCGCTACGACATCCTCGAAGACGATATGAAGTACGCCCGCGTGGTGGGCGAGCGGTTTGCGACCGATTATCACGAAGCATACCTCGATCCTCAGGTGATGGAGTTGTTGCCCAAGCTCGTGTATCACATGGACGAGCCCGTCGCCGACCCCGCGATCATCACCAGTTATTTGATCTGCCGTTCGGCGCGCGAACGATTGACGGTGCTGCTCTCCGGAATGGGCGGCGACGAAGTGTTCGCGGGGTACCCTCGCCACGCAGCGGTGAAGATCGCCGAAGCCTACAACTTGATTCCGTCGTTTCTTTCACGGCCGGTTGTTGACGCTTTGCCCGGGGCGCGGCCGGGCCGGTTCACCGCTCTGTTTCGAAACACGAAGAAGCTCGCGAAGTCGGCAGCGCTTCCTGAGCGAGAACGCTATTTGGGATTCGGCACTTACTTCACCGAAGCAGAGAAGCGCGAACTGTATTCGGGCGAGCTAGCCGGAGCCGCGCGCGAGTTCGATGCTTACGCAGAGCATCAAAGATACTTCGATCGCGTGGCTGATCAAGACTTCGTGAATCAGATGCTGTACGTCGACATGAAGACTTTCTTGCCGTGTTTGAACTTGACCTACACCGACAAGACAAGCATGGCGAGTTCGACGGAAGTGCGCGTGCCGCTGCTCGATCACGAGTTGGTCGAGCTGGCCGCGCGAATACCCGCCGGGTTAAAACTGAAGGGCCTGACCGGGAAATACATTCTGAAGCGAGCCGCCGAAGCGTGGCTGCCGCGCGAGATCGTTCATCGTAAGAAGGCGGGCTTCAGCGCGCCGGTTCGCGCGTGGCTGGTGCGCGACTTGCGCGACGTTGTTGAAGACTTGCTGTCTGAATCGAACATTCGCAGCCGTGGTTATTTTGAGTACTCGCACGTCAGGCGATTGATAGACGACAATCTGTCGGGGCGAGAAGATAACAGCTTGAAGGTATTTCAACTGCTGACGCTCGAGTTATGGCACAGGGCGTTCATCGATGTCTTATGAACAACATCCTTGTCACAGGCGGAGCCGGGTTTATCGGAAGCCATCTCGTTGATCGCTTGCTGGATGACGGCGGCGCTCGCGTGACGGTAGTCGATAATTTCAACGACTTCTATGACCCGGCGATCAAGCGCGCCAACGTTGCGGCTCATCTCGAACGCGATGATTTCGAGTTGGTCGAGGCCGACATAGCCGACTCGCGAGCAATGAACGACCTATTCGCTCGCGCCGCGTTCGATTGTGTGGTTCACCTGGCCGCGCGCGCCGGCGTCCGGCCCTCGCTGCAAGACCCGCTCGCTTACGAAGAGACAAACGTGCGAGGGACGTTCACGCTGCTCGAAGCCGCGCGGCGCAACCGAGTGCCTAAGTTCATATTCGGCTCGTCGAGCTCGGTCTACGGAGTCAATTCCAAAGTCCCCTTCTCGGAAGACGATCCCATCGCTAATCCGATTTCTCCATACGCCGCAACCAAGATCGCTGCCGAAGCTGCTTGTCACGTCTACAGCCATCTGTACGATTTGCGAGTCGTGTGCCTGCGGTTCTTCACGGTGTACGGAGCGCGGCAGAGGCCGGATCTGGCTATTCACAAGTTCGCGCGGTTGATATCGCAAGGGCAGCCGATACCGATCTTTGGTGACGGCTCTACGCAGCGCGACTACACCTACATCGACGACATCATCGCGGGAGTGGTCGCCGCGATGAAGTACGATCGAAGCCAGTTTGAAGTAATCAATCTGGGCGAGTCGCAAACAGTCGAGCTTCGCCGGTTGGTTGAGCTGCTCGAGCGAGCCCTTGGCAAGCGGGCGATCATCGATCATCAGGCGCTGCAGCCGGGCGACGTGCCGGTCACCTTTGCTGATATAAGGAAGGCCCGCCGACTTCTCGGCTACGAACCCAAGACGCAGATCGAGGATGGCATAGAAAGCTTCGTCGAGTGGTTTCAAGGATAATCGTGCTTCGATTGTGGACGCAAAGAGCTTGAGTATGAAACTTAATGCCTCTAATCTTCCGTAGTGGATGACGCTTCTAAGGTGACATTGCATAAACCCCACCATCCGCCGGCACAGAGTTACTTTGAAGAGGAAATCGTGTGGACGGAAGGCACGGACCCGTCCTATCCCTACCGGGCGGAGCTGGACGGCGCGAAGCTCTTGGTACGAGTGAACGATTTTCCAGATGAGAATCTGTATACGCTCGTTATCGATGATCTAGCGGTTGCTGGTTTCGATGACTGGCCGGGACAGTGGATCAGACCGGGACAGACGAAACTGGCCGATCCGGAGATTTCCGTCTTCCTGCCCGTGTACAACGAACAGGACAACATCGCACAGCTCAACCTCAGCCTCACCGACGCGCTCGAACGGCTGGGCCGCAGCTACGAGGTCATTTACATCGACGACGGCTCGACCGATAACAGCCTGGCTAAGCTGCGCGAGATCGCCACACGAGACGCTCGCGTTCGAGTGGTCTCGCTGCGGCGAAACTATGGCCAGACCTCCGCAATGAGCGCGGGCATCGATCACGCGCGTGGCCAGATCCTGATCCCGATGGATGCCGATCTTCAAAACGATCCCGCTGACATCGGTCGCCTGCTTGAGAAGCTGGGCGAGGGGTACGACGTGGTGTCCGGTTGGCGCAAGGACCGCAAAGACCGATGGCTCACGCGTCAGCTTCCATCAAGGCTCGCAAACAGGCTTGTGGCGAAGCTGAGCGGCGTTGACCTTCATGATTTCGGCTGCAGCTTGAAGGCCTATCGCCGCGACACGCTCACTGGCGTGAAGCTCTACGGTGAGATGCATCGCTTCATCCCGATCTACGCCGGATGGGCGGGCGCGCGCGTCACCGAGATACCTGTCACTCATCACGCGCGCACGGCGGGCGAGTCCAAATACGGACTCTCGCGCACGATCAAAGTCTTATTCGATCTGATCACGATCAAGTTCCTGTCAAGCTATCTTACGAAACCGCTCTATCTGTTTGGGACCGCCGGGTTGGTATGTCTGGTGATCTCGCTTTTCTCGTTCGCGTTCGCGCTCTACTACCGCATCGTCGAGGGAGTGCACTTGAATCGCATGCCCCTTGCGACGCTCTCGATGATCATGTTCGCGATGGGGGTTCAGTTCATCTTCATGGGCCTGCTTGCGGAGATGATCGTCCGCACCTATCACGAGTCTCAGGACAAGCCCACGTACCTGGTACGTGAGCGAATCAACATCGAGGACGACAGTGACTCATGAAGAGCGCCGCGGAGGAGCAGAGGGGAAGAGGAGCGGAGGAGCAGAGGGGCAGAGGTGAAGGGGGGCGGAGGTGCAGAGGTGAAGAGGAGCAGAGGGGCAGAGGTGAAGGGGGGCGGAGGTGCAGAGGTGAAGAGGAGCAGAGGGGCAGAGGTGAGCGAAGAGATCGACCGATCGCCGCAACATCTGGTCTCCTCTGCCCCTCCGCTCCCCTGCTCCTCCGCCCCTCCACTCCCCTGCTCCTCCGCCCCTCCGCTCCCCTGCTCCTCCGCCCCTCCGCTCCCCTGCTCCTCCACGAATGCCGTTACGATTGCCGGAATACCGGTCGCTAATCTGACCCAAGATGAAGCCGTCGCGGTGATCGACAAGCTGATCTCGCAAGGCGGATCGCACTACGGCGCGGTGGTCAACGCAGCCAAGCTCGTCGCCGCAAATCGAGATGAGAAACTCAAACGCGCGCTGCTCGATGCTGATCTGGTAACCGCCGACGGCATGTCGGTGGTGTGGGCCTCTCGACTTCTCGGACAAGGGTTGAAGGAACGCGTAACCGGCATCGATCTGTTCCAGCGTCTGGTCGAGCATGCTGCAACCGCCCGGCTAGCGGTTTACTTTCTGGGCGGCCGAGAAGAGTCTGTGCGCGGCGTCGTCGAGCTATTCACGAACACGTACCCGGCGCTGCGAATAGCGGGATACCACAACGGCTACTTCGACTCGTCCGAGTGGCAATCGGTGTGCGAGGCGATAAGGCTCAGCGGCGCGGACTTGCTCTTCGTCGCGATGGGATCGCCCAAGCAGGAGCACTGGATAGCGTCCAACGTCGCGCTCACAGGCGTCCGGTTTGCGCTGGGAGTCGGAGGTAGTTTCGATCATCTGAGCGGGCTTGCCCGGCGGGCGCCGCAATGGATGCAGCGA
>JBGQGO010000276.1:0-7262 GCA_041497455.1 Blastocatellia bacterium
AACCCGTTGGGCGGGTGCATGCCGCTCTTACTTCAGATGCCGATCTTCTGGGCGGTGTATTTGTACCTCGGGTCTTCGCTGGATGTGCGTCACGCGCCTTGGGTGCTGTGGATACATGATCTGTCGAGATCCGATCCGCTGAAGATACTGCCCATCGTCATGTGCGTGACCATGATCGCTTCGACGAAGCTGACGCCGCAGCCGGCATCCGCCGACCCGTCGATGAAGATGCAGCGCATAATGATGACCTGGCTGATGCCGATCATGCTGACGTGGCTGTTCTTCTTTTCGGCGCCCAGCGGGCTGGTTCTCTACTGGATGGTCAGCAACATGGTCGGCGTTCTGATTCAGTTGTGGATCAATCGCAAGACGGCGGACCTCACGGCTGAAGTAGCCGCCGCACAAGCGGGATCTGGCGGCGGCAGCAAAGGCGGCCCCCGCGCTGTCGAAAAGGCAGGCGCGCAAAAGCGCCCGAAGGATAAGAGCGGTAAGCGAAGACAAGAACGGCGAGGTGGCGCCGAAGAAGTAGCATAGTCTTTTGTCTGTGTGGGGTATCGATCGATGTCAGAAGAAGATGTCAATCTGATTGTTGAGTTCACGAATCAGGTTCTTGGTTCATCGGGGCTCGATCTTAAGGCCTGCGCGGATCACACCGACGACGGCTTGAAGATTCAGGTGCGCGGAGACGACGTCGCGTTACTGCTGGGCCACAACGCGGAGTTGCTGGACGCACTCGAATATCTTGGCAATCGCGTCCTCGCGCGCGCATCCGGCGACGAAGCGAGATTGGTATTCGATTCAGGCGGCTACCGCGCGCGTCGCGAAAAAGAATTGCGATTGATGGCGGAGAAAGCGGCTGAGAAAGTGCGGCTGTCGCGCATACCCTTCAGCTTCGATCCGATGACTCCCAACGAACGCCGCATCATCCACCTTGCGCTGGCCAACGATGCTTCGATCACAACCGAGAGCCAGGGCAACGGCGAGAACCGCAAGGTTACCATTCGACCCGCAAAATGAGTTTCCGGTTTCTGGTTTCCAGTTTCTAGTTCGTAAGCGGCTAGAAACCAGCAACCGCAAACCAGAAACCATCATGTATTCCGACGACACCATAGCCGCCATTTCAACGCCGCCGGGACGCGGCGGCATCGGAGTAGTGCGGCTCAGCGGCCCGGATTCCCTCAAGATAGCAACATCGTTCTTTCGTGCTGAATCTGTGGCAGAGCCTGGAGTTCCAAACCGCGCGCAATTCGGGCGTGTCATCGACCCTGCTGCCGCCGAGCTTGTAGACGAAGTCATCCTCACCTATTTCAAAGCGCCGCATTCTTACACCGGAGAAGACGTCGTAGAAATCAGTTGCCACGGCAGCCCGATCATCCTCGCGCGCGTGCTTCAGATGGCCATCGAGAGAGGAGCGCGCGTCGCCGAGCCGGGCGAATTCACGTTCCGCGCATTCTTCAACAAGCGCATCGACCTCGCGCAGGCTCAAGCGGTTCGCGATGTCATCAACGCTCAGACTCTATATCAGGCGCGAGTCGCAACCAAACAGCTCGAGGGCGAGCTGTCTTCACGGATCACTCCGCTCAAGGATTCGCTCGTAGAGGTCATCGTTCACCTTGAGTCTTCGGTTGAGTTCGTCGAAGAGGACATTTCGCCGGAGACCGCCTCCACGCTTCTAGCGAGGCTGAGCGGTGTGATCGATGCGTTGACCGCAATAGCGAACAGCTTCACGTTCGGACGCTACGTGAAAGAAGGATTCGATCTGGCGATCGTCGGGCGGCCTAACGTCGGGAAGTCATCGGTGTTCAACCGGCTGATCGGTGCAGACCGAGCGATAGTGACTGAGCTGCCCGGTACAACGCGCGACGCATTGTACGAAAGCACCTCGATATCAGGCGTTCCGGTTCGACTGATCGACACCGCGGGGATTCGCGAAACGACTGATCTTGTCGAGAGCCTCGGCATCACTCGCAGTCGCAGCGCCATTGCCGACGCCGACATCTCGCTTCTGGTGCTTGATGCGTCAGCACCGCTTCAAAGGGAAGATCTCCAGCTACTCGACAGTGTGCCTGAGGCCAGACGCATTATCGCGCTTAACAAAACCGACCTGCCGAACTTGCTTGAGGAGGAGTCGTACGAAGAGACCGGCGTCAATCTAAGCGAACGGCTGGACAACCTTGTGAGTATTTCCGCACTCACCGGAAGCGGATTTGAAGAATTGACCGCGAAGCTCTTCGAGCGGCTGTCGGGTGGCGGCGCGGCTGAACGTGATGATATAATGCTGACCGATGCGCGGCAGCACGCTGCGGTTCGAAAAGCAGTCGAGCTGCTGCACGATGCGCGAAGGCTGATGGCTCAGCGCGAACTCGAGGAAATCATCCTCTTGAGATTGCACGGCGCGGTTGCGGCGCTCGGTGACATCAGTGGCGAGACGTTAACTGAGGACATCCTCGAGGAAATCTTTTCTACCTTCTGCATCGGAAAGTAGTTTGGACCATATTTGTGCTACGTCCTGATTGAATTGGTGGTAATATACTCGGCAGCGACGATGTCGGCCTTCAAAAAGCGCATCTCGGGAAAAGGGTTCTCAAGATTTTCGTGGGCGCCAGGTTAGACCGAGTCGAGGAGGTTAAAAACACATGAGATATTTTATTGCGATTTTCGTGGTCGTGTCTGTCTTGATCCCGGGCTCGCTTGGAACAGCCAGAGCCGGCCAACCCAAATCCACTCCAATCAAGATCGGCGCACAGCCTTTGACGCAGCTCACTTTGCACAGCGAGGGTGGGGATTCCATCGGCGTAGGACAGGACTACCTCTACACTCCGGCAGACGGAGAGTTCTTTATCCAAGCGAGCGACGTCACAGGTGACGGCCTGGTCGATAATGCTTTCATTTTTTTCGACGGCTTCTTTGTGGGAAACGGCTTCGACTTTTGGCAGCTCAGCTTCAACACTTACAGACTCGGCATAAACCTGACGCCCGGCATCTACAATAGGGCTCAGCGCGCGCCGTTCACACCCGCCGGCCACCCAGGGCTTGACGTGGCTGGGAACGGCCGAGGATGCAACCAGTCATCAGGCAAGTTCATCGTTCTCGACGCTCAGTTCGATTACACACAATCCCAACCCCGAGTCGTCAGCTTCGCTGCCCAATTCGAACAGCATTGTGAATTCGGTTCACGCGCGCTGTTTGGCACTATCTACTTTAATTACACTCCGACGGTCACCATGTCCGTGGATGAAACAACCATTACCGGAGGACAGACTGTTCACGGAACGGTCACTCTTTCAAGCCCCGCTTCCCAAAGCGGTGCAACTGTTGAGCTGGCGAGCAGCAACAGCGCCCTTCTAAGCGTGCCGCCTAACGTATTCATACCGCCCGGAACAACCACCGCAGGCTTTATTGCAGAAACGCACATCATAAAGGCGCGCCCCTTCGTCAGTATCATTGCATCCTTTCAAGGGGTATCTAGCGAAGCGACTTTGTCGGTTCTGTCGCCCTTACCCTCCTTGACGAGGCTCAAGTTGCACCGCGACGCTATACCTCCAGGCGGGCCCTTCGATCAGGTGTTCACGGAAGCAGACGGAAGCTTTGGCGCTTTCATTCCCTTTACAGACGACGAAGTGCCCGACATTATCAGGGCGGTTTTTGACGGCTTGGGATTCAATGTCCTAACATTTTCGACCGCCCCGCTCGGGATACCCCTGACGCCTGGCTTCTATCCCAACGTCCAGCCGCTTTTCGGTACCGAGCCGGGACGGGCGGCAATGGATATATCTGGGTCCAGCATACCGTGTAACGGCTCTGGCGGCGAGTTTACGATTCTGGACATCAGGCTTGACGACACGTTCTCACCGCCCCTGGTGATCAGTTTTGGGGCGACGTTTCGCCTTTTGTGTTTACCCGCTCCGGTCACCGGAGAGATTCTGATCAACTTCACCGAGGGTACGCCTGTCGGTGTCTTCGACGTCTGCCTGCAAGGAGATGGGACATCGGAGCGGATGGAGATTAACTCCCAGACCGGGGCATATAAGCTTACGCTGTGCGAGAGTGGCGCTGTTGTGACCGGCGCCGGTACAGTAACGGTCAGAGGCAGCGTCGTTACGCTGGTGCATAACGATTCAGATCGTCGGGTCCTGGCCCGAGTTGATCGGGATGCGAAGAAGGGGACAGCGACCGCACAACTTCTATCTCAGGGGAGGCAAGTGACGATTACAGATCGAAATACCGAAAACAATACCTGCCGATGCCCCTAACTGTGCTTGTAGATACCAAGTGAGCATTAGCCGATGAGCGCAAATAGTGAGAATGTCTACGACGTAATCGTAATTGGAGCCGGCCATGCCGGGTGCGAAGCCGCTTACATCGCGGCGCGCATCGGCGCCCCCACGGCGCTTGTCACGCTCGATACCAATTCGATCGGCCAGATGAGCTGCAACCCTGCCATCGGTGGAATCGCCAAGGGACATCTCGTCCGAGAAGTCGATGCCCTCGGCGGAATCATGGGCGAAGTCATCGACGCCACCGGGATTCAGTTTCGCTTGCTCAATCGCAGCCGCGGCCCGGCGGTCCAGTCTCCGCGCGCCCAAGCCGATCGCAATCTCTACCGGACAGAGATGCGCCGGCGGCTTTCGAACACCGAGAACCTGTCGATCATTGAAGGCGAAGTCGCGGAGATCAAGCTCATCGGCGGCCGCGTCACGGGCGTCGAACTGGCTGATGGAACGATTATCGAAGGCCGCGCGGTTGTGCTCACGACCGGGACTTTTTTGAACGGCTTGATTCACGTCGGCAAGAAGACGTTTCAAGCGGGACGCAGCGGCGAGCCCGCTTCGATCAAGCTCGCCAATTGTATTCGCGGGATCGGATTCAGGACTGGCCGGCTCAAGACCGGCACGCCGCCGCGTCTCGATGGCCGAACGATCGATTACTCGAAGTTCGACCGGCAGCCCGGAGACGACTGCCCGGTCCCCTTCTCATTCAAGACCGACGCGATAAATCGCCGGCAGATTGAATGCTCCATTGGATACACGAACGAAGAAGTGCACGACGTGATTCGCCGCAACCTCGACAAGTCGCCTTTGTACAGCGGGGACATCCAGGGCATAGGTCCGCGTTACTGCCCGTCGATCGAAGACAAGGTCGTCAAGTTCGCTGAGAAGCTCCGGCATCAGATATTCCTCGAGCCCGAGGGCTACGACACGTATGAGGTTTATCCGAACGGCATCTCTACCAGCATGGCCGAAGAGGTGCAACACGAGTTCGTTCGCCGGATCCGAGGGCTTGAGAACGTGAAGCTGCTGCGCCCGGGTTACGCCGTCGAATACGACTTCGTCGATCCGCGCGAGTTGTTCGCTACGCTCGAGACGAAGCGAATTGGCGGGTTGTTTCACGCCGGGCAAATCAACGGAACGTCTGGCTACGAAGAAGCGGCTGGTCAGGGCATCGTCGCAGGAATGAACGCCGCGCTGGCGGTGCTCGGACGTGAACCGGTCGTCTTCGATCGAGGAGAGAGTTACATCGGCGTGATGATCGACGACCTGGTGACCAAGGGCGCGGATGAGCCTTATCGAATGTTCACCTCGCGAGCCGAGATGCGGTTGTCGCTGCGGTATGACAACGCCGACCAGAGGCTGACCCCGCTCGCGCACGAGATCGGTTCGGTCGACGCCGCCGTCTACGACGCGTTCGAGAAACGGCAGCGCAACGTTGAGAAGGTTAAGGAGTATCTGTCCAACGTCAAGGTCACCGATCTTGGCGATGAGTTGCTGGATGAGCTTCAACTTGAAGGATCTCCTGACAGCTATCGCGGCCGGAAGCTTGACTATCTCGCGCGCCGTCCGGATTGCAGCGCCGAGAAGTTGATCGAAATCGTCACAGCGGCAATCGGCGACGAGACCGAACGGAAAGAGATCGTCGTCGCGTTGAATGACATTCGCTACTCAGGCTACTTGAAGGACCAGCAAACGCTAGCGCGCAGGCGCGGCCGCTACGAAGACCTCGAGATACCTGGCGGCATAGACTTCTCGATCATCTCGGGGTTGTCGAACGAAGTAGTTCAGAAACTCGGCGACGTTCGGCCTCGCACAATCGGCCAGGCCGCCCGCATCCCGGGCATAACGCCTGCGGCAGTTTCGATACTGCTGGTCGAAATGCTCAGAAGTTGAGCCGCCTTGCTCTCAGAACTGAAGGTCTCCACCCTCCTTTTCGGTGTTGCGGTACTTGATCGGTCTGAGTAAACTTACTTCGGCAGCACAAGAACTGCCATCTCTTCTCCAAGAGAGTGAGCGGAATGGTAGAGGGCGAGACGATGTGCAACGGCTCGCCCTCATTTTTTGGCTGCTATTGTCGGACAAGCTATTCACATCTCCGCTGGAAAGATCTTCTCGAGGAACTCAACTATGAAAAACAACAAGCTCGTTAGTGCACTTTTCATCGCCCTTTTCGCGGCATCAAGCTTCACTCTGGTGCGCGCCGACGAAGGCATGTGGACCTTCAATAACGTGCCCAGGGCCGAGATCAAAAAGAAATATGGCTTCGAAGTCACCGATGCCTGGCTCAAGAAAGTGCAGCTCGCTACGGTACGCTTCAACAGCGGCGGGACTGGTTCGTTCGTATCACCGGACGGGCTGGTGCTCACCAACCATCACATCGCGTCTGACGTGCTGCAGAAGATCAGCACCGCGGAGAATGACTACAACAAGGAAGGGTTCTATGCTCGCACGCGCGATAAAGAGGTCAAGGCGCCCGACCTCGAGCTGAATCAGTTAATCAGCATAGAAGACGTGAGCGAGCGCGTCACTTCCGCGGTCAAACCGGGAGCGTCTCCCGCCGAAGCTAACGCAGCGCGCCGCGCTGCTTTCGCCAACATTGAAAAAGAATCGAAGGATAAGACAGGCTTGCGCAGCGACGTGATTACGCTTTATCAAGGCGGCCAATACAATCTCTATCGCTACAAAACGTACACGGACGTACGGCTCGTGTTCGCGCCGGAATTTGCGATCGCGTTCTTCGGCGGCGATCCCGATAACTTCATGTTTCCGCGCTACGACCTTGATATGGCGCTCTTCCGCGTTTATGAAAACGACAAGCCACTCAAGGTAGCGAACTACGTCAAGGGGTCCAAGCAAGGCGCGAAGGAAGGCGATCTCGTCTTCGTGCCCGGTCATCCCGGCTCGACGGCGCGATTGAATACAGTTGCGCATCTCGAGTATCTTCGGGACAACGGCCTTCCGTTAGTAGTCAAGCTGCTCAACCGCGAGCAC
>JBGQGO010000277.1:0-7260 GCA_041497455.1 Blastocatellia bacterium
CCTCATCACCAGTCCGTCGCGCCCGATAGCGTAGCCGCGGTTCTTATGGAACGAAACTGAGAAGAGATCCGCGCCGGTGTTGCTGCTCTGTTCCACCCAGTTGCGCCCGCCGTCATAGGTGCGGATGATGCGCCCCTTGTAGCCGACGACCCAACCAGTCTTGTTGTCTATGAAGCTCATCCCGAAAAGCGGCTCCGGAACATTCAAAGCAACCCGCTCCCAGGTCGCGCCTGCGTTTTCGGTTCGCAGCAGAGTCCCCTTGTCTCCGGTAATAAGGCCGACGCGATCTGTGATCATATAGACTCTGTTCAAGTCCTCGCTAACGCCCGACCGTTGCGGATACCAGTTACGCCCAGCATTGTCAGTATGAATAATTGCGCCGCCCGTGCCGATCACCCAACCGCGCTCGCCTCGAAAGCTCAGGTGAAACAGTTGTGCGTCCGAGCCGCTATTCTGCTCGCGCCACGATGCGCCTCCATCAGTTGAAACCAGGATCAAGCCTCGATCGCCTACGATGTAAACGTGATTGTCGTCCACAAACTGGACAGAATACAGGTCGGGGTCAGCTCCGGTTGCTCCTGCCAGCCGAGTCGAGCGCAGAATCTTGACGAAGCTGCGGCCGCTATCAGTGCTCCTCAATATTGTTCCGGCATCGCCCACGATGCAGATTCTGTCTCTTCTAATGTAGACGTCGTTGAGGCCCGCATCGACTCCCTGGTTCATCTCTTGAAAAGTTTGTCCATCGTCGTACGACCTCGCGATCAACCCGTGGGCACCCACCACCCAGATCTCATCGCCGTCGTAGTAGACTGAGTTTATCCCCGAATCAGCGCCCGCAGTCTTGATCGTTTGTAGCGGCGCCCACCCCTGCTGTGCAAGCGCGACGCCGCACATCGCAGCCGCTAATAATCCAACCGTGAACGCCTTCGCAATTCCCTGCTTCTTGATCATCCGATCCTCCGCGTCAGGAACGCCGGCCCTCCGCTCTCAACTTGTACCTCTGAACTTTTCCAGTCGAGGTTCGAGGCATCTCTTCGATGAACTCGATCTGGGAAGGCACCTTGTATTGCGGTAGCCGCGCGCCTGCGAATCTGCGTATCTCTTCTTTAAGCGCCTCGCCGCGCTCACCCTGTCGGATGACCACATAAGCCTGTGCGGTTGCCAGCCCGCTGTCATCGACACTCGAAACCACCGCCGCCTCTGATACCGCCTCGTGTGATATCAACACCGACTCGACCTCGATCGGCGAGACCCAAAGCCCTCGCACCTTGAAGCAGTCATCGGACCTGCCAATGTGAAAGAAGAACCCATCTTCGTCTCGGCGATAGACATCTCCCGTGCGCACCCAGCCATCCTTGATCGTCTGTGCGGTAAGCTCGGGCAGGTTCCAATACCCAGTCGTCGCGCTCCCTCCGCGCACCCAAAGATTGCCGAGCTCATCTGCGCCGACTTCATCTCCGTTATCGCCCAGGAGGCGTGCCGTGTAGCCGTCAACTATCGTCCCGCTCGACCCGGCGCGCGAGTTCCCTTCTCTGTTCGAGATGAAAATGTGGAGCATCTCAGTCGAGCCGATCCCGTCGAGAATCGTGAGTCCGAATTCGCGTTGCCAGTCTTCAAAGATCTTTGCCGGCAAAGCCTCACCCGCCGATACGCACAAACGGACGCTCGACAGATCGACTCGGCCTCCACTCAGTCGATAATCCAACAGCGATAGATAGACCGCAGGCACGCCGAAGAAGACAGTTGGCGCGCGTTCCTCTATGAATCTCGCGAGGCGTTCCGCGCTCATTCGCGCAGGCTCAAGAATGACCGTAGCGCCCGCCGCTAACGGAAACGACAAGCTGTTGCCAAGCCCATAAGCAAAGAACATCCGCGATGATGAGAAGACTCGATCTTCGCTCGTGAGACGAAGAACATTGGCCGCGTAGCTTTCGACCGTGAACGGTATCGAGCCGTGAAGATGAAGAACACCCTTAGGAGTTCCGGTGCTGCCCGAAGTGTAAAGCAGAAAAGCAGGAGTCTCGCGAGTTGTTGCCGTACGCGTGTACGCTCCCGTGCCAACGTTGACAAGCCCGGTACAAGAGCGCGTTCGCGTGTCCACCTTAAGGATCGCGCAGCCGTTCTCCAAGCCGCCGCTCAGGTTCAGCTTGTCCTCAAGCTCGCTTTCGACGATCAGCAATCGAGCGCCGGAGTCCGAGAGAATGAATGCGATGTCGTGGGCAGGCAAAAAGGTGTTTATTGGTACTGCAACCGCGCCGACTGAGACTGTCGCAAGGAAACACGCAACGAACTCAGGCGAGTCGTAGAGCAGCAGCGCCACGCGATAGCCTTCGCTGATCCCACAATTCACAAGTTGCTGCGTCCAGCTACCGATCTCATTGCTAAGCTCGCGGTACGTGATCCGGCTATCTCGAAACTCAATAGCTGTGCGATGGCCGATGTGATTAAGCCGTTCTTCAGAGACAAAGTAATCGGCAAGATTGAACTGCGAGGAATCGAATGACATGCGGCTGCGATTATATGTCAGCCCTTGAGGTGGATCAAATTTGTCTGGTAAGCAGCTCATCCGGCAAACTCCATTCACTAGACCTGTCAGCGAAGGTCCGCAGAATCGGCCAGGCCACTTGATTTCTAATCGCCAGTTGGAGTAGCAAGAGGTTATGAAATACCAACAAGAGGTAAGAAAGCTCCTTAAGCGAGTTTTGCACGGAGGTCGTGCCACACAAAGTGAGGGTTCGCCTCTTGAAGAATGGAGTCTCAGAGTTCCTGAGAACCTGTGTACGAACGAGATGAAGTCCCAAGAGGGTTACCCCTATTTCATTCTGAGTGAGGCTGAATTCAAGGCATTCCAGGACATTTATCAGAAGATGCGCCGCGACCTTGCCTTTGAGTATTTGACTGATAGCGACCTCAGAGAAAAACTAGAGCAGATTCTCTGCGAAGTGCTAGTTAATCGGAAACACTATAGGAATGATCGAAACCTCGACGAAAGGGTCGTCCAGTTCTTGGCAGAGTTAGCAAAGCCAGTCGAGGACTATGAAGTAATGTTCAAGGTTGTAAACGTTGAAATCCGCGGAAAGGAGGAAGTGCTTCTTTGGGATGCAACTTTCTTGCGGATGAATAAAACCAAGTTGATGGGTTGGGGCTTAAATCGCGCCAGGGGGTTGTCTCCTGCAGCGGTTGATGAGTTCGACAACAAAACACTAATAATCGTGAAGCAAAGCGGGAACAATCAGGAATTGATATTGAACAGAGCGAGGAAGAGGGCCGCGTTGGTATTGAATGCGTTGCAGATGTACTTATCTGAGCTGCGATTCGTATATGACGATCAGCTTTCATTTGGTCTTTCAGGCTTAAGCGCGATAAGAAAAGTTACAAGCCATAAGTCCGCAGGTGTGCAGGATGTGGGAGAACACACCCTCGAATCGAAGAGTCCGTTTGCGGTCCATTTGGGACGTGACGAACGGTTTGATGAATTCTTCTCTAAAGCTCAGCACGAACTAAGCACCATAGGCGCTTTCGGCCCCGAGATTAAGGCCATGGTAGAGCGAGCAATTCGCTGGATTGGGAAAGCTATCGATGAAACTGATCCGGATTACAAAGTGATTGCCTTGTGCACCGCCATGGAATCTCTGCTGACGGAGAGAAATGATGGGAGAAAAGGAGAGGCTATTGCGTTTAGAATGGTATTACTTGCTTCGCTGTTAGAACGCAATTCTCTTTATCCACACCTGGTTCTTCACATTTATGGATTGAGGTCCAAAGTTATTCACGGCTCGAGCATCGAGGAGTCAACTATGCACGAATACCGTCTGCTGAAAACGGCCGTGAAAATGGTCTTCCATAACTTTATCAGTATTGTCGACCGTGAGAAGATTACGAAGCGATCAAAGCTTCTCGCCATTATTGATACATCAAAATACTCGACAAAGCTTATCGAACAGCTTGAAGAGTACGATGATCCTTATTCCAAGGAAATCGTAGAAGCACTGCGGAAAGCAGTGGCGAAGAGGTCACCAGTCGCGTGACTTTGCAAGGGCGGACCTCCACGAGCATCCCGCTCGGCCTCTCGCCAAGAATAGGTGAAATCAAGCTGAATGCCCTATCTTGATTTTCTGGCAGGTCCTTCGTAGTATCGCAACCGTAACTTACTACGACGGGCCGGAGGTTAGCTTTATGAAAGTCCTCTTAATTTGTTTCGCGCTGGCACTGCTTCTTGCTCTTTCGCCCTCTGGTGTCGGCCAGTCAAAGATTGATGATGCCGACCGCCCACTCCTCGCGGCCGGCAAGAATGTGTTTGTCGAAAAGTCTGAGCACGACGTTGACGTTGCAATGCTCGGCGAACTGAAAAAGTGGAATCGATGGAAGATCGTCGCCGATGAGAGTGAGGCCGATCTACTTGTGCGCCTGCGCGTCAGCGGTTCAGCGGCTTGGGGCGTCGGCCATGTCCAAGTCTCAGTTCTTGACGCCAAGAATAAGAAGACTCTTTATGCATCTAAGGAACAGCGTGGCATGCGCACGCTTTTCCACGGTTATGCATCACCATATAGCCGAGCCGTCAGCGGTATTGTCAGTCAGATGAAGAAGGATATCCGCTGAAGTTCCGGTTCCAACGCCATTTTAGGCCAACCTTGTCTGAGCGGCGAAGAGACGCTCATGGCAATCGATAGACTTCCTGCTCGCCGATTCGCGCTAAAAAAAGCTTGCCCTCAGCCACCGCGTAATCCAGATGCGCCACCGTCTCCGACAGCGCCAGGAAGCGGTGATATCCTCCAGCATCCGGGAACAACAGCATCGAAGTCTCCCACGCTGTAGCCCCGTTCTTCGGAAGCAAAGCCAGAAGTTTCGATTGCCGAGCGTTGGTGAAGCGATACATGCGGTGAAAGTGCTCATCATAGTCGGTCACGTCGTCTCCGTGGCCACCCTTCAATACCGTCGGCGCAAGCGCGCGAATGCGAGCAAGCGACACGAGATATTCTCCGAGTGATTGAAATCGCCGGCTGGGATCAATTGGATCGGGACTCAGCACGGGATTCGGAGTGATGGTCTTGAGCACCGTGTCCGAAGCGAACACCAATCGGTTGCTCGTTCGAACCAGGCATATTGAACCAGGCGTGTGGCCGGGCGTGTGAACCACAGTCAAGCTCTCGTGCTCGAAGAGAATCTCATCGTCGTCCTTCAACGTCTCGACGTGATCGAGCGGATAAGCAAATCCCTTGAACTTCTCATAGCCCGCTTCCATTCGATCGATTGCTTCGCGCGGCACACCAGCAGCGGTCAGCAGCTCTCGATACGCCCGATAGTCCGTGTCTGCCGAAACGGCGGGCGCGTCCCACTCGTGTATGTAAGCTGTCGCGCCCGACTCTTCGACTATCACCCGCGCGAGCCCATAATGGTCGGCGTGCGCGTGTGAGATGATGATTCGCTTGATGTCTGAAAGCTTGTGGCCGAGGCTCGCCAGTCCCGACCTCAAAGCTTCAAGCGAGCGGCCGTCACGCGGCCCGGCGTCGATCAACGTGAGAGGATCTTCTTCGATCAAGTAAACGTTGACCGGCCCAACGTAGAAAGGCGTGGGTACGCTGATGCGGTGAATCTTCATAAAGACAGTCCGTAGTCCGTAGTCCGTAGTCAGTAGCGAAATCCAAAAACCAGGCAAATTCTACTACGGACCACTGACTACGGACTACGGACTACGGACTAGAGGTTGTACTTCCCCGCTTCGATCATCGAATCCGCGATTCGCCGCCGCGCCGCAACGGTGTTGATCGGCGTGTACTTCATGTAGCGCCGAAGCACCGCCAACATCGTTCGCAACTCATCGCCTTCAGACATAGCCGCAAGCGCTGTCTTCGCGTGATGCTCAACCCGCGATATCGAGTCATTCACAAACGTCCGTACCGCGTCGATGTAATTCGCACACGCCGCCTCGCCTCGGCCCGCGATGAACTTCTCGGTCCGGAGAATCGCGCTCTCCATCCCGTAGATTTCCATGATGATGTCGCTCGCTGCCGCAAGCACCTCTTGCTGCTCCGAAACCTTGTCGCGGTATTTCTGCGCCGCTGATCCGAGCACGGCGACCGCGGCCTTCTTTGCGTTGCTGAGCGCGACGCGCTCTTGCGAGAAGACTCCTTCGGCCGGTTCCTCGGGCAAAGATGGCGAAAGCATTTCGTCCATCAGTTTCTTCGCCGCCGGGAACAGCGCGAGCTCGCCTTTGATCGCGCGGCGAAGCAGTTGACCGGAGATGATCAGCCGGTTGATTTCGTTCGTGCCTTCGTAGATCCGGCTGATCCGCGAATCGCGATACGCGCGCTCGACGGGATAGTCCTTCGAGTAGCCGTTGCCGCCGAACACCTGCACCGCTTCGTCCGCAACGTAGTCGAGCGTCTCGCTCCCGACGACCTTGATGATCGAGCACTCGACTGCGTAGTCCTCGATCGCCTTAAGCATGTCGGCAGGACTGTCCCGATCGATAGTCACCAGCGCGTCTTCGATCATCCCAACCGTGCGATAAGTCATACAGTCGGCAGCGTAAGTCCGAATCGCCATCTCAGCCAGCTTATGCTTGATCAACCCGAATGATGAGATCGGAACGCCGAACTGATAACGCTGCTTCGCGTAGTCGGTCGCGACCGTCGTGAGCCGCTTCGAACCCGCGATCGCGCTTACTCCAAGCTTCAATCGTCCAATGTTCAGAATATTGAAAGCGATCCTGTGACCTTTGCCGATCTCGCCCAGCACGTTCTCGACCGGAATCTGCGCGTCTTCAAGATTCACCGCGCAGGTCGACGATCCTTGCAGACCCATCTTGTGCTCTTCGGGAGCGATCGATACGCCGGGGAAGGTGCGCTCGACGATGAATGCGGTGAACTTCTCGCCGTCGACTTTAGCGAACACGATGAACACGTCCGCGAAGCCGGCGTTGGTGATCCACATCTTCTGCCCGTTGAGCACGTAATGCTTTCCGTCTTCAGAGAGCACCGCTTTGGTCTTCGCGCTGAGCGCATCCGATCCCGAGCCCGCTTCAGTCAGCGCATACGCACCGATCATCTCGGCAGTCGCGAGCCTTGGCAGATACTGCTTCTTCTGCTCCTCGGTTCCGAAGTAGACGATGGGCAGCGTGCCGATCGTCGTGTGCGCGCCGAGTGATCCCGAAAACGAAGCCTGACCCGACATGGCTTCGGAAGCGACGAGCGAGCTGAGAAGGTCAAGCCCGGCGCCGCCGTATTTCTCCGGGATGTCGATCGACAGCAGCCCAAGCTC
>JBGQGO010000278.1:0-7230 GCA_041497455.1 Blastocatellia bacterium
GTCGGCGATTCTGTTTGCGATGAACTACGTCGCGAATCAGAAGGACCGCTTCTTGAACAACTTTTACATCAAGAGCAAGCGATCGGTTGCCAAGGCCAAGAACGAAGGGCCTTATGCGTGGGTGATCCCCGGCGACACGCCGCGTCCGGTCGAAGCAGCGGACATGGTCAACCTGCTTCGCTTGATGGGAATCGAAGTCCAGACCGCAACGAAGGAGTTCAGCTTCAAAGATCAGAAGTTTCCGGCGGGCTCTTACATAGTTCGCATGGACCAGCCTTATTCGCGAATGGCCGATATGCTGTTCGACACTCAGTATTACAACGTTAACGATCCCCGGCCCTATGACGACACAGGCTGGACGCTGGGCGCGCTTCGCAACGTGAAGACGGTTCGCGTGACTGACAAGAACGTGCTTGATGCCCCGATGGTGTTGCTGACCAGCGACGCTAAGGTGCGAGGCAAGATCGCGGGATCGGCCTCCACAGCCGGTTTCGTCATCAACCACAACGCCGACAACACGCTGGCGACGCTTCGATACAAATTGAAAGATGTGAAGATGAACGCGGCTGAAGATTCCTTCAAGATCGGCGATCAGCAGTTCAACGCCGGCTCGTTCATTATCAAGACCGAAGGCAACCCGGCGGATGTGCGTCAGCGGCTCGATGCAGCGGTGACCGAGCTTGGACTCACTGCGGTTGCGGTAGACAAGCTGCCCGACGTGAAGACTCACGAGATGGTTGCCGCGCGCATCGCCATCGTTCACACCTGGACGAACACTCAGAACGAGGGCTGGTTTCGAATCGAGTTCGACCGCTTGCAGATTCCTTACTCGTACATCTCGGATCATGTCATACGAGACACGCCGAACCTTCGCGAGAAGTACGACGTGATTCTCTTCCCGCCGGTTGGCGGCTCAGCCCAGTCGCTGGTGAACGGAACGCCGAAGCGCGGCGATCCGGTGCCGTGGAAGCAATCCGACATTACTCCAAACCTGGGCTTCTCGCCGGACCAGACTGACGACATGCGCGGAGGAATGGAACTTCGCGGCGTGTTGAACCTTCAACGGTTCATCGAAGACGGCGGGTTGTTCATCACGATCGCGAACATCGCACAGATACCGATTGACTACGGCATCACGACGGGCGTCTCGATCCAGGACGCGCGGCTGCTTAATGCGCGCGGCTCGGTTTTTAGCGCGACGTTTGCGGATAAGAAGAGCCCGATCGCCTACGGCTACGGCGACACGCTTCCGATCTACTTCAGCCAGTCGCCGTTGTTGAATGTCAGCGCGACGGGCGGCTTCGGCGGTTTCGGCGGAGGTGGCGGAGGAGGTGGATTCGGTGGCGGCGGCGGCGCAGCTGCGGGCCAGAGGCCATCAGGTCGCGGCTCGCTCACCGATCCGGACATTATTCAGTCGATGCCTCAACAAGGACCGCGGCCTCAACAGCCGGCGCGTCCTGGCGAAGAAGGCATCCCCGAAGAGATGCGTCAGTTCGCGGCGGCTTTGATTCCACCTCCGAATATGCGCCCGAGAGTCGTGCTGCGTTTCAACACGAATGAAAAAGAGTTGCTGATCAGCGGAATGCTCGCAGGCGGGTCGGAGCTTGCAGGCAAAGCTGCTGTCGTGGATGTGCCGGTAGGCAAAGGTCACGTCGTGATGTTTGCGAACAACCCGATGTGGCGGCACCAGACTCAGGGGAGCTTCTTCTTGTTGTTCAACGCGGCGATGAATTACAACAACCTGGGTGTTGGAAGACCCGAGCCTCCTGCGCGACGCCCTGATGCGGCAACCGGGAACGATCAATAGACGGGCTGCGGGTATGTACCGGTGATTTCTGAAGGGGCGGTTTCAAGAGCGGACCGCCCCTTTTGGTTTGGGGTCGAACCATCTCGCCGGCGCTCCATCGGCGAGACATTTCTTGGAGGTGACCCGACTCATGTCGACGACCCAGATAAGCGAAAAGGCGGACTCGCGCGGAAGTAAGCTCGAGATGTTCGCACACGTGATGGGCCGCTTCGTGCCGGACGCAATAACCGCTTCGGTGATTCTACTGCTCATACTGGCGGCAATGGCGCTGGCGATGGGTAACTCGCCGGGCAAGACCATGGACGCCTACTATCAAGGGCTATGGATGCTGCTGCCCTTCACGATGCAGATGACCCTGATCATCGTGCTGAGTTCGGTGCTTGGAGCGACCCCGTTCTTCAAGACGGCGATCACCCGGCTCTCCCAGTTGCCGAAAACACAGTTCCAGGCAATCGCGCTCTCGGTGCTGGTTACCGCTGCGTCAGCGTACCTCTACTGGGGTTTGGGAATCGCGATGACTCCGCTGATCGCGGTGCACTTCGCTCGCGAGGCCGAACGCAAAGGCATCAAGCTGGACTTTCTGTTCCTGTTGGCGCTTCTGTGGGGAGCCAACGCGGCGTGGCAATTCGGACTGTCGTCAAGCGCAGCGCTGTTGATGGCGACGCCGGGTCACTTCCTCGAGAAGAGCATAGGCATTCTCCCTTTGAGCACGACGATCTGGTCGCCGGCCGCGATAATACTCGAAGTCTCCTTCGTGGCGATTCTGATCGTTGTTGGTTACCTGCTGATGCCAAAGAACGTCAGGCCCGTCTCGGAGTTCCCGGATGCCTGCAAGCTGAGCGAGGAAGGAACGCCGATCGACCCGGGCGCTGCGAACTTCTCGGAACGCCTCGAACGCAACCCGATAGTCCCGCTGTTGATCTGCGTGGTTATGGCGGGCTGGTTGTACAATCACTTCGGTGTTAAACATCTCAGCCTGGACATAAATTCTCTCAACACGATTCTGCTGTTTTCTTGTTTGCTCCTGCACCGGACGATCTACCGTTTCACTCAGACGCTGCAGCGCGCAGTCGTCTCGTGCTGGCCGGTGATTATCATCTATCCGATGTACGCCGGAGTGGCGGGGCTCATTCAGTTCACATCAGTCGGAGAGGTGCTGGCAGGGTTGGTTTCATCGGTATCGACGCCTTATTCGTTTCCGTTTCTGGCTGCCTTGTCAGGGACGGTCGTGTCGATTTTCGTTCCGTCCAGCGGCGGGCAATGGGTGATTCAGGGCTACGTGACATCGGCGGCGGCGATGGCAGCGGGCGTAACCGTCCAGCGCGGGCTTCTGGCGTTGAGCATCGGCGATCACATGGGGAATTTGATTGCGCCGTTCTGGTATGTAGTTGTTGCCGGAGTCGCGCGAGTGAACTTCCGGGAGTTCTTCGGCTACGGATTGATCTTCGCGTTGCTGTGGTTTGTGCTTGGGGTTTTGGTGTTCACGTTTGCGCCTTGTTGAACGGAGATTGGTTTGGAGCTATGGCGCAAACGCGAGGTTGTAGTAAACTTGCCTCGACCAGGAGCCCAAAATGGGAGGCTGGGTGCAAATACATGCGACGCCAGAAATCCATAAGTGCTATTCGTAACGCGACATTCAACGCAGTGCAAGCCAGGGCGCGCGTCAATCGCTTCTTGCTCTCTGATGTTGGGAGCCAGTTTTGCGCCGGTGATCCCGAACAAGATGTGCTTCACGAGAAATGGCGCGTTCCGATTCTGCTTGTCACGCCAGGATTTGTGGCCGGTCAAGTAGGCGAAGCGACGATCGGTTTGAACACCGGTGAAATGCGAGACCATACCGACACGGAGCAAGTCTATCTTTCAGCCGACAAATTGAGGAAGCGCCACCATGCCGCTATTAAGGCCGCCTTTCTACGCGCAAGAGAAGGATAGCTCCGGGTTGTCTCTCGCCGCTTGATTATGCGGTTGACTCTGGCCCGTTCAATAGTAAGATATCAAGCAAGAGGTAAAGCCACTATGAGCAACGAAGACCCAACGAAGGCCCTCCCCAGCGTCCCTGACACCGAGCCGACGATGTTCACGATCATGGAACGCCTCAAAGGCATGCAGGAGCTTGCGGATCAAAGGCACGAGACTACGGTGACCTTGGTCAAAAGCATTCAGGAGTTTGCGGATCAGAGGCACGAGACTACTTTGACATTGGTCAAAAGCATCCAGGAGCTTGCGGATCAAAGGCACGAAACTACGTTGACCTTGGTCAAAAGCATCCAGCAAGGAATGCGCGAAGGTTTCACTCGTGTCCGAGAGGACATCAACGGCCTTCGAGAGGGCCAGCAAGTACTCTTGCAGCGGGTAGAGGAGCTGGAGTCTCAGTCCTCTTAACGTCTTGCCGCTTCGTCTAGCCACGGCTTGCATTACTTCTACCTGGGGACTCCCCTTCAGCGCATGGATTCATAGCGGGTTCGGCTATTGATCACCTCTCACACTCAGTTATACTAGCTGGCCGTTGGGGCTACACTGCGCTGCCCCGCTTCTTCACAGTGGAACCTACGAACTCATCCATCGAGGTGCGTATGAACACCCGCAAGCTTCAACGTGTTTGCCTTCTGATCGCGGTTTCTTTTTTCACGGTCACAGCGAGCGCTCAATCAAAAATTACGACCCCGAAAGAACAGCTCGGGTTCAACTTTGGTGATGACTATCAGCTCGCCAACTACACTCAACTTGTCAACTATTGGAAAAAGCTCGCGCAGCAGTCTGATCGTATGAAGCTTGTCGAGATAGGCAAGACCGCTGAAGGCCGCACGATGGTGATGGCTATCATCACCGCGCCGGAGAATCACAAGAAACTCGATCGCTATAAAGAAATCGCGCGGCGGCTCGCCACGGCGGAAGGATTGACCGACGATCAGGCGCGAGCCCTCGCCGCCGAAGGCAAAGCCGTGGTCTGGATCGACGGCGGCTTGCACGCGACTGAGGTCCTGGGCGCGCAGCAACTCCTCGAGCTCGTCTACCAGATGGTCAGCATGAACGATCCTGAGACGCTGCGCATTCTCAAGGACGTCATTCTGCTGGCTACCCCGGTGAACCCTGACGGACTCGAGCTGGTTTCCAACTGGTACATGCGCGAGCAGGACCCCTTGAAGCGATCGACCGCAGGGCTGCCGCGGCTTTATCAGAAGTACATAGGTCACGACAACAATCGCGACTTTTACATGTCCAATCAGCCGGAGACCGAAGCGATCAATCGAGTGTTCTTCCACGACTGGTTCCCGCAGATCGTATACAACCATCACCAGACCGGACCGGCCGGCACTGTGTTGTTTGCGCCGCCGTTCCGCGATCCGTTCAACTATTATCTCGATCCGCTCGTGCCGCTGGGGATCGATCTGGTGGGCGCGGCGATGCACGGCCGGTTCGTCGCCGAGAACAAACCGGGCGCGACGATGCGATCCGGCTCGTCGTACTCGACCTGGTGGAACGGCGGGCTTCGCACGGTGACTTACTTTCACAACATGATCGGGCTTCTGACCGAGTCGATCGGGAACCCCACGCCGATAGAGATTCCCTTCCTGCTGCAGCGGCAACTGGCGAAGGGCGACTTCCCTTACCCGGTCGCGCCGCAGAAGTGGCGCTTCCGGCAGTCGATCGACTATTCGATAACCGCCAACCGCGCGGTCCTGGACCTTGCCTCAAAGCATCGAGAAGATTTCTTGTTCAACATCTATAGAATGGGCAAGAACTCGATCGAGCGGGGGAGCCGGGATCATTGGACAATCACTCCGAAGCGCATAGCCGAAGTGCAAGCCGCAATCACGAAAGAGATGCCTCAACCGCAAGCCGCGGGAGCCGAGGGTCAGGGGCGACGAGCGGCCGCGGCGGCCGGCGACGCCGCGCCGGCAGGTGACGCGCCGCAAGGGTTTGGCGGTCAGGCGCGCGGCGTGCCACTGAAGTACTACGAGATGCTACGCACTCCGGACAAACGCGACCCGCGAGGCTTCATCATTCCTTCAGACCAGCCGGATTTCTTGACCGCTGCCAAGTTCATCAACACGCTGATCAAGACCGGGATCACGATTCATCGCGCGGCCAGCGAATTCACGGTTGCCGGTAAGAGCTATCCAGCAGGTTCTTATGTAGTGAAAACCGCGCAGGCGTTCCGGCCTCACATCCTCGATATGTTCGAGCCGCAAGATCATCCGGACGACATCCCATATCCCGGCGGCCCGCCGACTCCGCCTTATGACAATGCGGGCTATACTGTGGCTTATCAGATGGGCGTGACGTTCGACCGGGTGCTCGAAGGATTCGAAGGACCGTTTGAAAAGATCAACGGACTTGTGAAACCTGCGGCGGGCAAGGTCAACGCCGTCGCCAACGCTGCAGGGTTTCTGCTCAGCCATCAGGTCAACGATTCGATCATCGCGGTCAACCGCCTGCTCGCAAGCGGCGAAGAGGTTTATTGGCTCAAGCAACCACTCAGCGCGAACGGCAAGAATTACGGCGTCGGCGCGATTTTCATTCCCGCAAAATCATCGACTCTTCCCAGGCTTCAAAAGCTGGCCGATGACGTCGGGCTGAGCTTCGACGCAGTAGCTTCAAAGCCGACTGGCGAGGCTTACAAGCTGCGCGCGTTGCGAATCGGTTTGTGGGATCGCTACGGCGGGTCGATGCCATCGGGCTGGGTGCGCTGGCTGTTGGAGCAATACGAGTTTCCGTTCACGGTCGTATATCCGCCGGCGCTCGACGCAGGCGACCTCGCGAGTAAGTTCGACGTGCTGATCTTCGTTGACGGCGGCATTCCCGCGCGTGACGGTGGAGGCCCAGGCGGAAGAGGCGGGGGAGGAGGAGGCCTTGGCGGAACGCCTGACCCGATGAGCATACCTGCTGAGTTTCGCGAGCGGCTCGGCAACGTGACAGTCGCCCGGACCGTTCCGCAGTTGCGGCAGTTTCTCGAAGCCGGCGGAGCGATTCTTACAATCGGCAGCTCGACCAGCCTCGGTTACAGCGCCGGCTTGCCGATCGCCAACGCGCTGATGGAGAGAACTCAGGACGGCTCGGAGCGCCCGCTTCAGCGCGAGAAGTACTACATTCCGGGATCGATTCTCCAGGCGCGAATTGATAATAGCAACCCGCTAGCTTACGGGATGGGCGACAAGCTCGATGTGTTCTTCGACAACAGCCCGGTGTTCAGGCTGCGCCCCGAAGCTGCAATGAAAGGTGTCAAGCCGGTGGCATGGTTTGACAGCGACAAACCTCTCAGAAGCGGCTGGGCGTGGGGCCAGAAGTATCTGCAGGATGGCGTGGCTGTCGCCGAAGCGAGAGTAGGCAAGGGCAAGCTGTTTCTCTTCGGTCCCGAAATCACGTTCCGCGGGCAGCCGCACGGCACGTTCAAGTTCTTGTTCAACGGGATCTATTACGGA
>JBGQGO010000279.1:0-7222 GCA_041497455.1 Blastocatellia bacterium
CGCCTCCTGCTGCTCCCCACCCCGCCTCGCGGCGACGCAGTTGCTCTTGGCTTCGGGCCGGAGAGCGTTTGCCCGGAGGGGACTTTCACCCCTCTGACCATCGCGCCTTTCGGGCGCACATCCCACCAACGCAGTTGGTGGTGCGTTCATACTCAGCCTACAAAACGAGTGGCGCGCGCGGCGTTCCGGAATCCCACCAACTGCGTTGGTGGGATTATCGGCGCGCCCCTGGGTAAGGCCCTTTCTGGCTTTTCAGCGGCCTGCTAGCGGCGGGCCCGGGGAACCAGTCGCCTTGCGCGGGTAGCGATGGCTTTTCGCTCGTTTAGCTTCTATCGTAACGACTCTCTTTGAGGCTCGATCATCTGTTCTAACCAGATCTCAAGGATCGACCTATGACTCTGGCCTTATACTTCACATTAGCGAGAGTAACGATTGCCGGACTCTTATTCTGGGCCGTCTCGCTTCCTTCGCTCAACTCTCACCTGTTTTTTCGGTTGGCGATCTTCGCTGTCGCAGTCTGGGGCATTGGGCGTGCGATAAAAGAAGAGCCAGGGGTGCTTCTAATCTTGTTCTATATCCTGGCGGCTGTGGTTTTCAATCCGATCGACTCTCGCTTTGAAAAAGAGACCTGGGTAGTTATTGATATTGCTTCCGGAATCCTGTTCCTGCTGTCCATCCTCATTTTAGATTCCGCCCCGTTCGATCCTGCCCTGAAGACGCCGAGCGGGAAGAAGGTCAGAACCCTGACATCAATTGTCTTTGGAATCGTCTGGACGCTCGTTGGCGTCGTTGTGATGTACAACTCGGCGCAAAGCATCACAGGCATAGTAAAGCTCAAGATAAACGGCAGAGAGACCCAAGCTCGTATTACACGTGTCACGCACGAGTTTTTTGACACTACGTAACAGTGCTATCTTCACTGTGACGTTACGCAAGTTGCTTCGATGGTCAGGTTAAGGAGGTGCAAGTAGTGGCTGAGTATACGATTAGCGAGCTTGTCAGTCTGAGTGGCGTTAACCGTCGAAACGTGCACTTTTACGTTCAACAAGGGTTGTTGCCCCCGCCACAGGGTGCGGGGCTGGGCGCGCGCTACAGCGACGAGCATCTGTTGTGCTTGCGCGCCATCCCGGTTCTGCGAACTCGTGGTTTGCGGTTGGACGAAATCCGCGAGCGTTTGGCAGGCTCCGACGCACGTTCGATAGAAGCCCTCCTTGTCGAGGCGCCACGGCCAGCGCCCCCTGATCTTAATGCCCGTCGCGGAACAATGCCAGACCCTGCAAACCCAAAGGCGCAGCATCTTGTGCGCTACACACTCGCGCCGGGAGTTGAGCTCCTTGTAGATAGCGCCAACTCAACAGCCAGTGCGCAGGTAGCAGACTTGATTCAGAGCGCGCAGAAGATCTTTCAAACGAATCCCCAACACAATGGAGGCAAGTCATGATCACGAACTCTACCTCAATGATAGATGAGCTACGAATGGGATGCATCGTTGTCACTAGCACGCCGGCCGCATCCTCCTTGCCGCTTGAGCACACAGACGTGGTAGCGCACGTAAGCGGCCCGCTTGCAAGCGTCTCAGTGGCTCAACGCTTCGGCAATTCGTTCTCGGAACCCATCGAGCTAGCCTATCTTTTCCCTTTGCCTCATGGGGCTGCGATTGTTGATTACGAGCTGCGCATCGGTCAGCGTGTGATTCGCGCCGAGATGAAAGAACTAGAGGAGGCGCGGCGGACATATTCCACTGCTCGCGATCAGGGTCAACGCGCCGGTTTACTAGAGCAGCGCCAGCCAAATCTCTTTTCAATCGAACTGGCCAACGTGCAGCCTGGCGAGACAATACTCGCCACGATTCGCTATCAGGAGAGACTGCGTTACGACGATGGCTGCTATTCCTTTGTGGTCCCGATGGGGATCACACCTAAATATCATCAAGACCCGGCTGAAGCCGCCAAGGTAGATGCGCCGGTTGCGGCGGCGGGCGACACTATCGGCACCGTTGACATTGGCATTACGGTAGATGGTGGCGGACCCGCGGATGATCCGCAGAGTCCCTCGCACGAGGTTGAGATCACGCGGATGGATGAGCGCCGCTTCGGTGTACGTTTGCTTGGAGATGTGATTCCCAACAAGGATTTTGTGCTGCGCTACAGGGTTGCCGATTCTGCCGTGCGTGCCGCCGCGTGCACGTCAATCAGTGAAGGCGGCGCCACTGTGCTGATCACCGCGCTACCGCCTCGTCTTACGGACGAATTCGAGCCGTCGCCGCGTGAATTCATCTTCGTCATTGACCGCTCCGGTTCAATGTCGGGCGAGCCGCTGCTCCAGGCCCGCAACGCGCTTCGATCCTGTCTGAGGTCAATGGGTCCCCGTGATACGTTCAACATTCAAGCATTCGATGATCGCATAGAATGGTTCAGCGAGTCTGCGAACCCTGTCGTGCAGGCCACAGTTGAGCAGGCTGACAGGTGGCTTGAACGCATAAGCGCGCGCGGCGGAACCGATATCCTCGGAGCGCTCGATTCTGTTCTGATGTGCAACTCCGATCCTGAGCGCCAGCGTTATATCGTCTTTCTTACGGATGGGGCGGTGTCGGCAGACGACGAGGCACTGCGTCGCGTTCAGCGCCAGCTTGGCCGCGCGCGTTTATTCACCTTTGGGGTCGGGCCATCGGTCAACCGTTCGCTGCTGACGCGAATGGCCGAGCTTGGTCACGGCACGGCTGAATTCCTGCAGCTCAACGAGGACATCGAAGAAGCGATCATTCGCTTTCAGGACCGTGTAGCCTATCCGGTATTGCAGGACATAACGCTCAACTGGGAAGGCGTGACGGCGTGGGATGTATATCCGGCGCGCCTGCCCGATCTTTACATCGGGCAGCCGCTCGAGTTGGTCGCGCGAATTCGAGCGACGGGTGAGGGCCCTGGCCGGCTAACAATCTCAGGACGAAGTGGAGATGTACCGATCACACTCGAGGTTGACCTGCCGCCCAGCACCGCAGTTGAACCCATCATCACGCGGGCATGGGCGCGCGCCAGGTTGGACGTTCTGCTGGATGGTCTACGCGATGAGCCAAGTCAGATGGGCGCTTTGCGACCAGAGATCATTGGGCTCAGCATCGCCCACAGACTGCTGACCCCGTTCACTGCTTTTGTAGCTGTGGACAGCGAGGTAACTGAGAAGCCGTCTGACAAGCAAACGCGTGTATCGGTCGCCGTGCCTTTGCCTGAGGGTTTGAAAATGGAAGGCTTTTTCGGCGCGCCAATGGCTTGTTTAGGGGCGCCGCCTTCCGCTCTCATGTCCGCTCGCGGTGGATCTGTTCGCCGCATAGTTAGTCGGGCGCGTTCCATAATGGAGCGGGCAATGCCCGCCACGCAGGCAGACGACGTAGCAGAGATGATGGAAACTTCTGAGCTCGCCTTTGCTGCTGCAAGTCTCCCAGCCTCTGAGAGAATAACCAGCCAGCAACAGACGATCGAAGAACTACTGCGGTGGTTAGCGCGAATACAAAACGTGTCCGGTTCCTGGGGGACCGGTGAGACCGAAGTCGAGCAGACCGCAGCGGCAATACTCGCATTTGTCCGCGCGGGTCATACGCATCGCGCGGGTCATTACCGGCGTCAGCTTGGCAGAGCGATTAAGTGGCTGCTTGCTGCGACAGCGCAAGGTCTCGCTGAAACCGCGCGTGCTCAGGCGCTGGCCGAACTGGCTGCCGCTACCGGTGATGCAGCGATTGCTCGCGCGGCGCAATCGGTGCAGACCAAGCCGCCCGCAACTGGCACTGTGCTCACCGAGCCTCTGTCCACGCTAGATGAGTTGCGGGCAGCAGCACTCGCACGTCAGGTCAAAGAAGTTGCGCCGGCATTACTCAGCGGCTCGCAGGCTGATCTGGCGCGTGTATGGATGACAGCGCTAGTAGCCGGTCAATAACTGGAGCTATCGTGTCCTCGCCCTAACCGGTTCATAACGGGCTCCCTGCTGTGGCGCTGGCGCGGAGATCTACTCCTACTCTGGAGCCCCTTCGCTGGGTTGCCGGGAATCTGAGCGCAGTGTATAGTCGCCCCATTAACGGAGCCCCGTCATGCAGACCGGCAGTTCGCGCGTAACGACCGACAGCAACCAGCGGCCGGCTGAATCTGGCGGCCACAAACCGAGGCTTCTCGATCAGGTGCGGCAGGCTATTCGCGCCCGGCATTACAGCAAACGTACTGAAAGACCTATTCAGAGCAGAGTGGTGCTGCCTTACGCGTTGGCCAGAAAATACCCCAACGCCGATCGCGAGTGGGGATGGCAGTGGGCATTCCCCGCGCCCCCTCGCTATTATTGATAGAGCAGCCAAGATCGAGCGCCGGCATCATCTTCATGAGACTGTCGTGCAGAAGGCAATGAGGCAAGCAGTTCTAAAGGCGGGCATCGGCAAGCCGGCGACGCCGCATGTTCTTCGGCACTCATTCGCCACGCATTTGCTGGAAGACGGCTACGACATTCGGACGATTCAGGAGCTGCTGGGCCATAACGACCTCAACACGACTATGATCTACACGCATGTTTTGAACAAAGGCGGGCGAGGAGTATGTAGTCCAGCGGATAAGCTATGAATGTGGAGCTCGGATTATCCAGGTCGGATTATACAGAGAGGAAAGTGTTGCTAATGCCTCTCAGAGGTTACATCATCTCTCGAAGGTAACCAATTCAATGATCAGACATTAAGGTGTCAAGAACATCCAAGCCGGCATCGTTATATGCAGAAGGAATCCGCTGGCTAAAAGGGATATACAGTTTTCCGGCCATTTCATGTTCGACGGCTATTGAGTCTTATGCGAATGGTCGCACTTATCGCGGCATTGATCGGCACTGCGCTCTTCGGCGGGAGCTCCGCTCATGGCCAGCATGAAAAGCCTAAAGATCCTTGCTCTGAAATTCGCTTTATGGCGCTCTTGAATGAAGCGCCAACGATTACCGCGACCGATGTTCGAAACCTCCCTCAATGTGTTACGGGAAAATTCATCAGGCTCGTCGGCATCTATCGTATCGCCTTCGAAAATTCCGACCTCTATGATCCAACCGGCGAGGGAGGTCGAACATGGATAACATTCGATCCGTTCTATTCTGCCGTCAAACGTTGCAGCGACCGTGAAGCGTTGCGTCTACTGGATCGGAAAAAGGGCGGGACTTTTGGCCTCGTCGCAATGGGCATTTTTCACGGGCCGGAACCTTACAAGAATGTCGACCCAAAATTGCCCGCGCCTATGAGAGAACTACTTGAGAAAACGCCCCGCGGTTACGGCCATATGAACGGCTGGCCTAACGAATTCCAGGTGATCTGCGTCGAGAAGGTTGTGTTCTTTTCCGGCGACGGCTCGGTTCTTGAATTTCAGAAGCCAGACGTACGCAAACGAATCCTGGAATGGTATGCGAGGAATCACGCTCCCTAACCGCCGTCGAACAACACGTTGCAGCGGAGGCCGCGAAGCACAGTTCTTATCATTCTCGGAGTGTCACACGCGGCCCCGCTGAACGTGAGCGTTACGCCACTTGAACGCGCGAAGGCTCGAAGTTGACGTACCTACGCGGTGTAGCTACAATCCTTCGCGTGCGATTCGAATGGGACGAGAGGAAGCGGCAGTCGAACCTTGAAAAGCACGGCGTCGACTTCGCTGACCTCGATCCTATATTTGCTGATGACACGGTGACGGTATTGGATGACCGCTTTGACTACGGCGAGTATCGCTTCGTTACGTTCGCGTCACTCCAAGGCGTCGTCCTGGCCATCGCCCACACTGAAACCGACGAGGTGATCCGGTATATCTCGGCACGACGAGCGACAAGCTATGAGGAAGAAGTCTACTACAAAGAAATTGGGCAGTGATTTCAAGCGGCTGTCAGCAATGACGGATGACGAGATCGATACGCGCGACATTCCGCAGGTAACGCCGGAACAGTTCGCCCGAGCGATTGTGCGACGCGGCCTTGAGTCGGTTCCACCCAAGGCGCAGTTGACAATACGGGTCGATCTGGAAGTGCTGGATTGGTTCCGCATGCAGGGGCGAGGCTACCAGACTCGGATCAACGCGCTATTGCGGGCGTACATGGAGGCTCACAAGAAAGACGTGGCCTAACTCCCGCGTGGACCGAAGCGCGCGATCGAGTGTTCAGGTGAACCTTGAGGGTTACACGCGCGCTCGGTCACGCGAACGTTAGCCCGACAACCGCGCCGTGATCCAGATCCGATTGGGACTTTGCACACCTCTCAGCGAAGCTATGTTCACGGCGATGGTGGAGGCCACCTCTTGAAACTGAAGACGAAGTTGTCCACGTCGATGACCTCGACACAGTTCGACAATGGCTATTGGTACGCGACCGAGCTCAAGGACTTTGCGGAGAGGATCGGGATCCCATCCGCGAGCAAGCTGCGCAAAGACGAGCTCGAAAGGGCTATCAAGGCCTTTCTCCAGACCGGCAGGATCGAGAGCCCTACCAAGAGAAGCCTTTCGACGTCAGGAGTTAGAGACGTCGAACGAGGGCTGAGTCTCGACCTTCGAGTTGTGGTCTACACCAACGACAAGAAAACCAAGGACTTTCTCGAGCGAGAGGCTCTCAGACTCGCGCCGGGTTTGAAGAGAAAGTCCGGCGCGCGCTACCGGCTCAATCGTTGGAGGGAAGATCAGGTAGCCAATGGTGTCAAGATCACCTACCGAGATTTGGTGAGAGAATACGTTCGACTGAGTCAGACCGCAGGACCATTTGCGCAAGTTCCCCACGGGCGATACATCAACTTCATGAGCGACTTCATGGCTGCGGAGCAGAGCGCCACAAGAGAGCAGGCGATCAGGGCCTGGACAACGTTGAAGGCGCTGGATCTGCCGAAGGACTATCGATCTTGGAAGAGGTTCCGGTCGTCGAAAGCGAAGCAATAGTCGACGTAAAAAGCGGGCTAACCGCAGGGCGTTAGTACGTATTGTCCCCTCTCAACATCACCGGCAGCGTCTTCAGCATGATCTTCACATCCAGCCACGGAGACCAGTTCTCAATATAAAACACATCCAGCCGGACCATCTCTTCGAAGTGCAGCCGGTTTCTTCCGCTCACCTGCCACAAGCCCGTTATTCCCGGCCGTACGTGAAACCTCGTCCGATGCCAGTCCTTGTAGTGACGCACTTCATAAGGGAGCGGCGGGCGCGGGCCGACCACGCTCATCTGTCCCAGCAGCACGTTGAAGATCTGC
>JBGQGO010000280.1:0-7199 GCA_041497455.1 Blastocatellia bacterium
AGGAAAGGAGGACGAACGCATTACCGGATAATCCTCTCGTTTGATGTCCCGGCGACCAATCAACAGATCCGAGATCTGACGAATAACTTCCTTGAGCAGGCATTTCCAAAGGCGATTGCCTTCGGCGCTATCCATCGGGATACCGACCATCCTCACGTACATCTCTACTTGAATTCGCGGCAGACCGATGGCCGGCGAATTCAGCTGAAAAACAACGAGTTCAAAACCATCGACGAGAAGTGGTCTAAGATTTACACCAATTTCGCCGGCGACAAGAGTGCCCACGTCGAATACTTGCGGAAGAAAGAGGAGACCAAACAGTGGAAGATCACGGCGGCTGAAGCCTTTCGGAAAGGCGAACCGATCCCGCCCAAACCCGAAAGAGACAATGACCGGAGGGAGCGATTAGCTGAACAAAAGCTATCCGCCCAGAGATCACAAGCCAGGGACCAGGGCAAGCGACTCGAGTCTCGGCCGCCTGCCGAGCCGGTAATCAGAGCCGGGTCCGAGAAGGAAACCGGACGCCTGCTGGCTAAGGTGGAAGTTGCACAAGAGCAGCTCGCGCACCTAATTCGTACCGAAGCGCCCCAGGGTCAGATCAGATCGATCGCGACCATTGCCTATGAACTGAAGGCTACAGTTGATAAGACCATAGCCGCGCGAAAGCAGGCCGGAAAAGAACGACTGCCCGCTATTGTATACACCACCGAGGAGTGCAAGCAGCTTAAGGAATACAGGGCTTCCCATAATCTGCCTGTGAAGAAGGAGCATGCGGCGGCTCGCATTCAGGCCGCCCGAGTGCTTGCGGGAGCAGAATTGAGCGACGCCGAGCGTCAGGCCGAAGCATTCCGGACCACAAGGCATTTCTGGAAGTTTGAAATCGACGGATGGGACCGAAAGCTATCGCTGAAGGAGGTGGAGGAAGAAATAAGGAGCAAAACCGAAGAAAAGTTTAAGCTTTATAACTTCCGCCGGCCTAGCAAGAGAGAATCGATACAAGGGCAGATAGACTACCTTAATGACGTTAAGAGAGACGTGCAGAAGCAGCTCCTGGCCAAGGACGCCGCCGTACAGAAGACGCTTGGCGCCGCTGGGTTCAAGTACGATGTAGCCAGTAAACAAGCTGAGCAGGCGCAGCAAACGCGATCTCGGGAGGGGAAGGCGATGCCACTGCCAGTCTTCCAAAAAAACGAACTGGGGAAGATGGCGGACATCGCAACGCGCAACAAAGACGCGCGGCTGCTCGCTCTCGTATACAGCCAGGTCCGCGAGAATGTGTTAAGGGAACCGACTGATCAAGCCTTATCTTGGGTGAAGGGCCATGCAGTTATGGCGCGGATGGAGATGTTGAGAGAAGCCGAGCGCCTAAGGGCCGCCATACAGTACGGTGAGTTTAGAAAAGTTCCGCTCAGAGACGCGCACGGACTCGACTACACAAAGAGCCTGCGCGACGTGCAACCGAGGAACACGCTGGAAGCCTTGATCAGGCATTTCACCGACAGCGAGAAACAGAAGACAGAGAGACAAGAGATCGGGGACCTAGGTCGGGAACAGCTCCGACGGGCTGAAGCACAGTCGCTGAAAGCCAGGGATTACAGTGTTGTCCTGGAAAACATCGCTGCCGATCATTTCAGAGCAGCCGGAGTTCAACCCGGCCAAATTGCGCCCGAGTTGGATGAGAAACAGATCGCAACTTTGCGCGAGTTCGCCGAGAAGCAGCCTCTGCTCAGTGGCGCCAGGAGGGAATTTAGAGAAGCGGCAAGCCTGGCCGAGCGGGCACTCGAGCGGAGAGAGGCTGACGCCGCACGTGAAGATCAACGGGCTCGAACGCCGGAGCTACCAACCCGAGGTACGACTCAACAGTTGCGCTCTGACACCACCACCATCAGGATTGATCGCTCAGATCGGGATAGCTACTCACGCGGTAGATGAAGGGCGTCGGCTGAAAACCAGCCAAACTAAGTTTCATAAGACTGAATTCAAGTATGCCACCGATGTACTGGAGCGCATCGCCCAAGAGCAGATCACCCGGATAGTCCAACGGCACGGATGTCGCGAGGGGGGAATCGAGATCCGAGCCCGAACCATATTCATGCCAGCGCAAGGGTGGGGTCGAGATTTGTCCCCCCGGGGTCCACTTTTGTACCCTAGGGGTACATTTTTCGACCCTTGTATTCTCTTGGACTCCGGGCCATCAGGGTCGTTGGGTTCGCCGCCGAGCTGAGACCGTACACGACGGTTCCTACCGGCTTCTCAATGTTCAACTCTTTCTGTTAGCGACTCCAGGAACGCTGGTTGTCCAGGCGTTCCCTGAAGGTGAGTCGCAGACTCCCTCTAGGAGGACAAGAAATCACTCTATGATGGTGCAGGCTAAGCATCTTCAGCGAGATCAAGAATGAGGTCGATGGAATGAGTCAGAGACAAAGCATACTCGAACCGCTGGCGACCGGATTGCCGCTTCCGCACATCTGCACAATTCAAGAACTGGCGACATATCTCAACGTCTCCGTCTGGTGGCTTCGAAGGCACAAACCGCCGCGCTGCCCTGGGATAGGCAGAACAAGATACAACACGCGTTCGCGCGCCTTCGAAGAATGGCTCGCATGCATCATCGATCCTGATTACGCCGCGGCTGGGCTTCATGACCCCGAGAAACGTTGACACAACATGTCCACGCTCACTACACTCGGTTCCAAGAAAACAAGGGACGAGCAACCGGTAAGGAGATCCGGTATGGCCCGTCGCAAAAGTTACCAGAAGGGTTCAATCGAGTGGAAGAATGGAAAGCCCACGCTAAAGTACGAACTCCGAGTAGGCGTTAAGTGGCTTACAAGGCGGGAGAGTATGCCCGAGTGGGTTAAAACGCAGAAGGAAGCGAACCAGCATCGCGACCAGCGAATGATGGAGATCAATCAAATCAACAACGCGATCCAGAGGCCCGTAGTCGGCGACGCACCTCCAGTAACCCTTGAGTCACTGGTCAAGGGCAGATGGGCTCAGTATATCTCGGAAAGAGAACTGAAGCCTTCAACGGTGTACAGCTATGACTCGGTGCTCAGGACGCATATCCTCCCCGAACTTGGAGCGCAAGAGCTGAAGGAGATCACTCCACAGCATCTGTCTGATTTTCGTCACAAGCTTTCGGAGAGCCTTTCGAGTAAGACGTATCGAAACATCTACTGGCTGCTCACACAGCTCTTTGCCGTCGCGAAAGACTTCGACTTGATTGAGAAGAGTCCGGTCCGTCCGAGTTTGCACCGACCGCGACGAAGCTCAAAGAAGGAGAAGCCGAGGCTTTCGTCGGAAGAGACGTTCCGTGTACTTAAGGAGATCCCGAACGAATATCGTTTGATCTTTGTGCTGGATGTTGTAATCGCGGTAAGGGCCGGTGAGCTTCTTGGATTGCGCTGGCTAGACTTCCGGCCTGAGCAGCAAACGATCGCAATCAGCAGCAGCCTATGGCGAGGGAAGCTCGGGACCCCGAAGACCGCAGCAAGCGTCCGAGTAGTTCACATTCCGTCCTCGGTTGTGGACTTACTGAAGGCGCATCGCGAGACAGCCGCTTTCAGGCGCGATGAGGATTTTATCTTCGCTCGATCGGATGGTCGTCCCTTCGACCAAGACCACCTGCGTAATATGGTCCTGTATCCGGCACTCGATCGCGCCGAGATCAAGCGAGAGTCGCGCTCGTACGGCTTCCATCTGTTCAGGCACACAGCTGGCAGCATCGTACACGAGCTGACCAGTGACTTGAAACTGAGCCAGGAGTTGCTTGCCCACTCTCACATCTCGACGACCGCGGACATTTATGTTCACGGAAGGCGAGAGGCAAAAGCAGGGAAGGCGACTGAACTACTTGCGAGTCAGTTCGTGCCGGTGTTTGCCGAGGAGCCGGTTGTCGAGGAGCAAGAACTTGTTTCGGAGATGGTTCAGTGAAAAAGAAAAGGGCCGGAAAACGATTTTCCGACCTAACTTCCGACCCAATTCTTGTAAGTGGTTGCGGGGGCGGGATTTGAACCCGCGACCTTTGGGTTATGAGCCCAACGAGCTACCAGACTGCTCCACCCCGCGCAAGTTTTTGAAGATCAATTCGAAGCGTCAGTATAGACCTCGCTTGATCGGGGCGTCAAGTTTGCCATCCGGACAGGCCGTGCCTCCGTTGTGCTTGCGGCCGCGTCAGTCTGATCTTGCGAAACCTTGATTACCACGTCGCCCGAACGAACGAAGCCGAACTTCTGCCGGGCGAATAACTCGATCACCCTCGAGTCGGTGCGCAGTTGCTTGACGTCCCGCTCCAGCTTCTGAACCCTGATCGTCAGGTCCTCGAGCTTCTCACCCGCCGCCTCATGTTTCACCAGTGCAGCACCCAGCTCCCCGCGAGCGCGACTGTAGACTGAAACGCAAGTGGCCGCGGCTGCGAGAACTATCGTTAAGATTATCGCGTCTACGAGACGGCGGGCGCGGACCCTTCGTTTGGCTACCGGGCTCACCCTTACGGCTGCGCCAACCCTCTCGACTCTATCATCCCAAAATGTATTTGCGACCTGACTCAAGTAGCACCTCCAATTCTTGCTCGTTAGAAGCTTCTGCGTAAATGCGAACCAGCGGCTCAGTCCCGGATGGACGCATCAGAATCCAGGACCCATCTTCGAGAATGAACTTCGCTCCATCAAGTCGATTCACCGATGCGACGCGGCGTCCAGCGAACTCGTCTGCGTCCTCAGCAAGTTTACTAGCCAATCCCTGCTGCAACTCAGGCGTCAACTTGACGCCTATTCTTCCACTCACGATCTTGCCTACATCCGAATAAACCCGTTCGAGCATTTCTCCCAGGGACACGTTGCGCTTGGCGACCATCTCGGCGACCAGCAAGCAAGCCAGTATTCCGTCCTTCTCCGGGAGGTGTCCTCGGATTGAAAGGCCCGCGCTCTCTTCGCCGCCTATCGAAACTTTGTCATCGTCTATCAACTGCCCGATGTATTTGAACCCAACGGGTGTCTCGATCACTTTGATTCCGCGCCTCGCAGCCACGCGGTCTACAAGGTGTGTTGTTGCGACCGAGCGCGCAACCGCATCGTTCCATCCGCGTGACTCGGCGAGATAGTCGACCAGCAGGGCGATTATCTGGTTCGGCGTCACGAAAGAACCATCGCGGTCCATGATGCCGAATCGGTCAGCGTCGCCGTCCGTAGATACGCCCAGTTGATAGCCGCCATCCAACACCTTGTCGCGCAGCTCGTGCAGATACTCTGCGTTAGGCTCCGGACTATGCCCGCCGAAATAGACATCACGGTAATCGTGAATCATAACTACGTCGCAGCCCGCGTCAGTAAGCATCTTGTCGAGATAGCCGCGACCCGTGTCCCAAAGCGGATCGTAGGCTATGCGGAGCCCAGCGCTTGCGATCGCCCCAAGGTCGATCTTGGTACCGAGGTCGTTCAGATAGTCATCGACCACCGACAAGCTCTCGACCGGTTGATCCTGTGCCGGGATCGGCATCGCCTGGTTTTCAAGGTCCCGGATGTGTTGCTCGATCTCACGCGTGACCTCCGGCAGGGCAGGCGCACCATCGGAGGTCGAAAACTTCATCCCGCAATAGGTGGGCGGATTATGGCTCGCCGTGAAGTTGATGGCGCCGCTTGCTCCTCTCGCTCGAACCGCGAAAGCAATTGCCGGCGTCGGAGTCGCTTGATCGCACAACAGGGGGTGAAGCCCGTTGGCAGCGATGATTTGCGCTCCTTGTGCTGCAAAGTCTTCGGCCATAAATCTGGTGTCGTAACCGACGATGACCTGGGAGCCGGGTGCGCGCTTAGTGATCCAGTCCGATATCGCTTGCGTGACGCGACGCACGGCCTCGAACGGGAATTCATCCGCGATAATGGCGCGCCAACCGGAAGTCCCGAACTTTATCATTCTTGAATTGTGCTCGGTCCGTGAGGAGGACCGCCCGAAAATCCTGCGAAACGTACGGGGCGTACGAGCCCAAGTGCGGATGGGCACTTGTAGCAGGCCGGACTCTACCATTTTTTTTTGATGAGTGCAAGAATTTTCTTTCTGGAAACTTAAGATTGTTTTGCTGAGGCGCTACATCAACAGCGAAGCGGGAATCCAGCACGCTGATCTAGACGAAATCACGACGCCGGAAACTGATTCATTTGGCTTGTTATGAGAAGTGAATAGCTCGTTGCGAGATCACCACCGGGTACCGGGCCGATCGGGTTAGCGTTGCAGCGCGGGGTTCGAGAGATTATTCTTTGTGACTGTCCGACGGGTCGCTGAGCGTGGAAGTCTACGGGCCCTTCAAGGAGTTCAAACCAAACGAGAATTGGAGGTCAAGCGCTTGTCTGATTCTGTTAGCTCCATAATAGCCCACCTGAAGAATGAAGTAGCCAAGGCCATCGTTGGCCAGGATGAAGTGGTCGAACAGGTCCTGATTGCGTTGCTGACCGAAGGGCACGCGTTGATCGAAGGTGTGCCCGGTACGGCCAAGACTCTGTTGGTCAAGGTGCTGTCATTGGCTATCGGCTCGCACTTCGGCCGCATTCAGTTCACACCCGATCTCATGCCTGCCGACGTCACCGGCACGAACATCTTCAACATGGCGACGTCCACGTTTACACTGCGGCACGGGCCGATCTTTACCGACTTGCTGCTGGCCGACGAGATCAATCGCACGCCTCCCAAGACCCAGGCCGCGCTGCTTGAAGCGATGGAAGAGCGTCAGGTGACCATCGACGGCGAAGGGCACAAGCTCTCGCCGCTGTTCACGGTTCTCGCGACACAGAACCCGATCGAATACGAGGGAACATATCCGCTGCCCGAGGCTCAGCTGGACCGTTTCATGTTGAAGATCATCGTCAACTACCCAAGCGCCGATGAGGAGCTGCGAGTGGTTGCAAACTGGAACGCTGGCTTTAACGCGCGCCGCCTTGAAGACGTAGACATACGCCCGATTCCCGACGCGGCGGCGGTGCTTAACTGCCGCTCAGAGGTGCGCGGTGTAACGGTTGAAGAAGGCGTTCAGCGATACATAGTTTCTATCATTCGCGGGACGCGTAGCGCCGTGAACGTTTCGTGGGGCGCAAGTCCTCGTGCGGCGGTCGCTTTGCTGTTGTGCTCAAAAGCGCTGGCGGCCATTCGAGGCCGCAGCTTCGTCACGCCCGACGATGTGAAAGAGATCGCGAAGCCCGTGCTGCGCC
>JBGQGO010000281.1:0-7162 GCA_041497455.1 Blastocatellia bacterium
AACCAGATTCAGGAACCTGATGGAAGGAGATGTCTACGCTCCGAACCATCTCTTGAGTCCGTCTGGATAGGTTGACAGGTCGAGCCAGTCGAGGCCGTTCAGCACTTTGCTGGTCTTCTTCGTCGCGGGATCGTACACGTAGCAGCCATGCGGTCATCAGTTCGCTTCCTGTCGCGAGAACCGGGCAACCAGCCAGCACCCGCACAACTGCCGCCATAGCTTTCGGAACATTGATCCTGAAGAACCTGATGAGATGGCCGACTTCGGTTGGGGTCAAATCTTCGGCGCATTCGGCGGCTATGCCCAGGGGAATCAGGTAAGGCCTTAGACTCAATCCGGAGCCTAACATTTCATACTCCAAAGTCTTTATGAACAGTTTGCGCTCCAATGCCTCCATCAAGACCAGCATCTCGCGCACTGAGTCGTTCAACCCGTCCGCATCGAGCTCCCGGAAGCTTGCCATTTCGATTTGCTTTCTGGTTTTGCCATACCGCGCTCCCTAAAACTGCTGAAACGGTGTTCACGTCGGTTTCCGGTGGACGCTGGAACGTGAGGAGTAAGACCTGCGTGTGCGCACTACACGCTGGGGGAACACAACGGCTCGTTGCCGTGTACACGCAGGCCTCACCTCTCACGTTTGGTTAAGACGAAGTTCAGCTCCCTTTTGGAACGGGGCGCTGTCGTCCATTGAGCGCAGGGTCTCGCTCTTCGAAGCGATTGCTGCGGAATACCGTCATACTGGCTTCAAAGCCGCTCGTATGCGGGCGAGGTGGTGATAACTATGCCGCACGGCGTGATCCTCAAGCATGAACTGGCACGTGAGTGGGGCATCGGAGTTGAGCGACACCGGAGCGGCCTGATCGAGCTCCTCGTCGCTTAGAGCTCGGATTGCGGCCGCGGCTGCCGCGCTGTTGCGCCTGAGCAGATCCAGCGCCGCCTCTTTCGTGACGGCGTCGTGATCCTTGGCGTGCCCGGCATTCATCTCGTGGACGGCATCCAAGGTCACGCCCACCACGGGCTTGCCTCCGGCAAGCGTCTGTGCCAATTGGATCTCCAGCGGGTAGACGCTGGCGACGTGATGAACGATGACGCCTACCTTGCGCCCGTCCTTGGGGGCACGGGTTTGCCACTCCGCGTCCGTGAGGGCGCTCGCGAAGGTAGCAAGTGCGCGGGCCCCCTGTTCCAGTCGATCGGCAAGGGCTTTAGTACGTTGGCTCATTGTTCACCTCCTTCGTTCTTACTTGTGGCGCTGCCGCGCCCACCATTAGTGCGCCCGTCAGCAGTACGGGCGTAACCGTTATGTAGGCAAAACAAATCCTTCTTTTCATGAGAATCTCCTTTTCGCAAATACGTTCCTTTCGAAACTAGTGACTTGGGAGGCTGGAACCTCAGTGTTCTCAGCGCTCCCATGCGCATTTATGGAAGCGGCACGCCCGGCAGTGCATTCTTCGACGACATCGCAGCAGGTCCGGCCACTCCATCGCCATCGAACGGAGTCAAGGGCGCAGTTCCGGGCGCGAAGCAGGCATCTGCGTCGGCGGGATCTGCAAACCAAAACACCACATGGTTGAGTTCCTTACGAATGCGTTGCCCGTTTATCACCTGGCTGGAAAAGGCCTCTTCGATAATCGCTTTGACTTCGACTGAGCCTTTGCCACCCGCGTTGGTGCTAAGGTCGGCGAGGTATTGAACAGCGCCAAATGGAGGCGCAGGCAGTTCGGTCAGGAAGACTACAAAGTTCGTGTTAGGCCGGAGTCCTTTGGCAGTCAGTGTAAACGTGTCCGTCCCTAGATCATCGGCTGTCCGCGAGACTCTGACTTTCGCCGTCGCATTAGGAAAGCAGTTTGCTATCACGTCTGCCGCAGGCACGAGGCTGAATTGAATCATCTGTTCAGCGTCCGATGCCTGAACCGAGCCGGAATTCATCGAGCCATTGTCTTGCGCCCCGACAAGTCCATAGAATGAAAGCGGCATAAGCGCAAAAGCCGCTGCGATTGTCGCCAGTAAAAACGATCGTCTCTTCATAGCCTTACTCTCCTCTGTTCGGCGCGGATTAGTTGCAGCCGATTCATCTATAACCGGCAGCGTGATCAAACATCGCTGCGGTTGGGTTAATTTCGTTCGATATTCTCTGAGCCTTTTCATTGGTATCTCCTTAATGTTTTGGCCGCTCCCGCGCTCCCTATTTGAGCGGCGCGGCCGGAAATTCACTCTTCGACGACATCGCAAGGCGGTGAGGGAGCAGTTCCGGGCGCAAAGCCTCTGAGCATCGGTCGAGATGTTGAGTGCTTCTCAATGCCGTCCGCATAAATCCGATACCCTGAACCTTCCTTTGTCGCGTAACCTCAGACTTGGTGATGAAACTTGCGATCCTGAAATCACCCTTTCATCAGGCGAGGAGGATAATACTGGCGAGGCAGGGAAGTCATAAACTTGTCGTAAATGTGCGGTAATGTTTCGGTAATGCAAGCGAAGCCAGGTGACAATGAACGAATCGGGATACGCCGTAAGTAAGTATGGTGATGGGCTGAATGTGATAGCAGCGTTTTGGCGGCTCAGGTTTATCGCTTAGCAGAGTGACTACAGTTGCTCTGTGTTCCTGACTTCACTCAGCACGCTTGCGATGAAACCAAGCAACTCGTCAAGCGAGTGAAATCGCGTTGCCTTGGACGATGCCATGTGCTCAATCCTGCCTTCGAATCGCCCAGCCTCAATATCGGATTCCGGTCGAAACTGGATGACGAAGGCCCCCCTGTATTGCCATCCTTCCATCATGAGCGGACAATAGTCCCGGCCGTACTGCAAGTCATAAACTTGCCGTAAAACTTCGGTAACGTTTGGTAATTGAGTGGGGCGTGAAAAACGTATAATCTTCGATCCCTTTTACCTGGACCTGGCCAACGAGTGCCTGTGGCGAGGCTCACAAGCAATTAAACTCAGACCCAAAGCCTTCGCAGTGCTCACCTATCTCCTCGGGCATCCAGGCCAGCTCGTCACAAAAGAGGAGCTTCTCACCGCCGTCTGGCCAGAAACGTTTGTGGGCGACGCCGTCCTCAAAGTCACCATTCATCAGCTCCGCGAGGCTCTTGACGATGATTCAAAGTCTCCTCGCTTCATTGAAACCGCACATCGGCGAGGCTATCGCTTCATCGGTCAGATCGCAGAGGATGGGCGGGCGCCGGCAGGAGATCAGGAGATCGGGAGCAATAATGCACGTTCGGCTTCACCGCTGAGTTCCGCAGATCCGCCTCTGGGAGTTGTCGGACGCGACGAAGCACTGTCGCGGATGCGAAGCTGGCTCGAAAAAATGCTCGGTGGAGAACGTCAGATAGTATTTGTTACCGGAGAGGCGGGCATCGGCAAGACCGCTCTTGTCGACACGTTCGCGCGGGGCATAGCTGCCGATCGGAGCATTCGGATAGGTCGAGGGCAATGTCTGGAACAGTACGGCACGAGTGAAGCTTACCTGCCAGTTCTCGAAGCTATCGGGCGGTTGTGTCGAGAGCAGGGGCAGGTTGTCGATGTGCTGCGCGCTCACGCGCCGATGTGGCTGCTGCAAATGCCTTCTTTGGTGAGCGCTTCAGATCGCGAGTTGTTGAGCCGGGAAGTGTCCGGAGCGACGCGCGAGCGAATGCTGCGAGAGATGAGCGAGGCATTGGAGGCGCTGACGGTCGAGCTGCCGCTGGTGCTTATATTGGAAGACCTTCACTGGAGCGATTACTCGACGCTTGACCTGATCTCATACTTGGCAAGGCAGCGTCAGGCCGCGCAGCTTATGTTGATTGGGACCTATCGGACTGCGGAGCTGATTGTAAGCGGGCATCCGCTCAAGGCAGTCAAGCAGGAGTTGCTGGCCAAGCAGCAATGCGAGGAGTTGCCGCTTGAATACCTCAGCGAAGAAGCAGTTGCCAAGTATTTGTCTGTTAGATTTCCGACCAATCGATTTCCCGCAGAGCTTGCGGGGCTGATACACGAACGAACAGAGGGAAATCCTCTGTTTATGGTCAACGCAGTCGATTATCTTTTGGCAGAGGGGTTGATTGGTGAGTACGAAGAGAGTTGGGAGTTAGCTGTAGAGATCGAGAACGTTGAGGTGGGGGTGCCCGACAGCATCAAGCAGATGATCGAGAAGCAGGTCGATCATCTCGATGCAAATGAGCAGCGAACACTTGAGGCGGCAAGCGTGGCAGGAGCGGAGTTTTCAGCGCTCGCAGTGGTGGCTGGATTGGGAGAGGATCGGGCGCGTGTAGAAGCGCAGTGCGATGAACTGGCTCGGCGCCATCAGTTCATTCAGGATTGCGGTATTCAAGAACTGCCAAATGGAGAAGCGGCTACGCGGTACGGCTTCATACACGCTTTGTATCGGAACGTGCTGTATGAACGGGTGTCAGCGTCGAGGCGCGTCCAACTCCACCGACGAATAGGGGAGCAGGGGGAAGAGCTCTATGGCGAGCGCGCCAGGGAAATTGCGGCAGAGCTGGCGATGCACTTTGAGCGGGGGTCGAACTATAAGCAAGCCGTAAAGTATCTTCAGCATGCTGCAGAAAACGCCATCCGCCGGTTTGCGTATCGGGAGGCGGTCGGGCTCTCGCGCCGGGGGCTGGAGTTGCTCGGGAGACTGCCGGACACTCCTGAGCGCGCCCAGCAAGAACTCTGTCTGCAACTCACTCTAGGCGTACCATTGATTGCGACCGAGGGCTATGCGGCCCCGGATGTAGGCAGCGTGTACCTGAAAGCCCGAAAGCTGTATGAGCAGTTAGGCGAGACGCAGGATGTGTCTGAAGTTCTCTGGGGGCTCTGGACATTTTATACATTGAGGTCCGAGTTAGGGACAGCCCGCGAGATCGCCGAGGAATTCCTGTGCCTGGCTGAGCGCCTCCCGTACCCTGGGCTCGCGATGCGAGGTCACTTGGCGATGGAGGTCACCTTCACGCATCTCGGGGAGTTTGCTCCGGCCATAGAACACTTTGAGAAGGCCCTCTTACTCTACAATCCTGAGCGGCATCTCGATGATGCCTTCTTCTATGCGCTGAACCCAGGAGTCGTTATGCGGTGCTTTGCCGCGTGGGCGCTGTGGTTTCTCGGCCAACCCGATCAGGCTTTGGACCGGATCCAGGAAGCTCTGACCCTGGCGCGCGAGTTATCGGAACCTCACGGTCTGGCGCACGCCTTGTTCTTTGCGGCGATTCTTCATCAGCTTCGCCGCGAAGAGCGGCTGGCGCAAGAACACGCCGAGGCCGCCATCGCCGTTTCCATCGAACATGGGCTGGTGATGTATCAGGCGATGGCGACGATTACGCGGGGCTGGGCGCTGATCGAGCAGGGGCAGCAGGAAGAGGCGATTGAACAAATGCGCCAGGGGCTTGCTGCCTGTCAAGCAACAGGCACTGAACTGCTGCGCCCGCACTTTTTGGCTTTGCTGGCCGAGGCCTTGGGAAAGGCACGCCAACCCGAGGAGGGGCTCCGCGGATTGGAAGAGTCGCTGGAGGCGGCCTATCGCAACGGAGATGCATCCTACCTCGCCGAGCTTTACCGCATCAAAGGTGAACTGTTGCTTATGCAACCGCCAAGTCGAGGCCTTTCGCAAGCGGCCACGGGTGGAAAAGCAGTGGTTGAGCCAGTGCCGCCCGTTGTTGCCCAGGCCGAGGGTTGTTTTAATCAGTCCATCAAGACTGCCCAACAGCAGAAAGCGAAGTCCTTGGAACTGCGCGCTGTGATGAGCCTGGCCCGCCTCTATCAAAGCCAGGGCAAAAAGAAAGAAGCTCGGCATCTCCTCACACAGATCTACGACAGGTTCACCGAGGGATTCGATACAAAGGACTTGCGAGAAGCGAAAGCGTTGCTCGATGAGTTATCGTAGTGGAGTGCTAACCACTCTTAAGGTTCGTTCAGTCGCAATGAAGGCGACGCGCCCGTCAATCCGGTTCGCCATTTCGGCGGGTGAAACCAGGTTTCGGCGAATAAGCTAACACATGGCGAAACGTTCACGCATATATCGCCACACAGCTTTCCGCCGCACATGGACGGTCCGCGGTAATCAACCGGCGAGCAGTTGAATCTAGAGAAGTAAATGGAGGCGGCGATCGGAATCGAACCGATGGATAAAGGTTTTGCAGACCTCTGCCTTACCACTTGGCTACGCCGCCTTAATTGTCAAACGAAAGGCGAAGGCCGCTCTTGCTGGCTGCTCGAGTCTCGGCCTTCGCCTGAAAACTTGGAGCGGGAGACGGGATTTGAACCCGCGACTTCGACCTTGGCAAGGTCGCACTCTACCGCTGAGTTACTCCCGCTCGGCGAATCTGATTCTATCCGCCCGAAATTCTTTCTGTCAACCAAAGCCACTCTTCGCAAGAAGCGTTGTCGGTGCAAAACCGCGCCGATCTCTTCACGCCCTTGAGCGATTGACGCCACCAACTATCGGAGCTTCAACTTCATCACAAGCGCATCTTCCGTTGGCAAACGATAGTAGTCACGCCGCCGGCCGACGTAGCCGAATCCGAGATCTCTATACAACAACTGAGCGCCGTCATTCGATGCGCGCACTTCGAGTATCACGTGCGCAACGCCTCGCCGGCCCGCCTCATCTAACGCCGCTTCCATCAGGCTCCGCCCAATTCCGATCCTGCGATAATCCTGATCCGAGGCGACGTTGTTGACGTGCAACTCGTCTTCGACTATCCATCCCGCGAAGAAGCCAATCACCGCCGGGCCTGGTACGAGGTTGCGCGCCACGATCATTATCGAATTGGGATTGGTGAACAACTCGCGCCGGTAGGCGTCGTATCCCCAGCGGTTCAGCCCGCTGGTTTCTTCGATCTCAACCACGTCGATCAAGTCGCGTTCCCGCATCGGCTCGATCGAGTAAGGCTTGAACATCGCCTCATACTCTCGGCTCGTAAGATTGCTTATCGACACCGCAACTCCCCTTTGGGTTCAGGGTTCAGAGTTCAAAGTTCAGAGTTCAAGCTTTAGCTTGCCTGATTAGACGCCCCACAAAACCGCAGCCTGAAGGCTGAACTCTGAACTTCTTTTCATCGTCACTCCGGCTTCATGCTCCGTTTGATCTTAGAACCCAGAAGGCCCAACGACAACTTTATTTCAGCCTCGGACGGGCGCACGTAGCAAGCTTTCAGTCTCTCCACCGTCTCCATTTCACCGCGCG
>JBGQGO010000282.1:0-7149 GCA_041497455.1 Blastocatellia bacterium
CCCGATGACGCCGCTCCCTGCCCCGAGCGATTCCAGGTACTTGGGCAAGAACTTCTTCCAAAGCTCTTCGCCCATACTGAACAGAAAGACCGCGGCTGAGGCAGCCGCAACGTTGCGCTCGAGGCCAAGCGAATCACGCAGCCGATTGCCTCTTTGCTGGGCAGTCGGTGTAGCGGCTTCGTCATTCATACGTCGATTCGGTGAGAAGCGCTACTTGGTCTTTGTGCCTTTCAATTCTTTGTACATATCTTCAACGTTCGGCTGGGCGAGATTCTGAAAGGCGAAGCTCTTGTACTTATCCGGAAGTTTCAACTGCTCCTTGGCCTGCTCGATCGTCAAGCCGTCGGCGATTGCCTTCTTGACTCGGCTCCGCAGGTCATCAAGATAGTCCCTGAAGTCTCGCATATCTGCTGCCGTTGCGACGTCGCCGTGGCCAGGTATGAACTTCGTGCTAGCGTGGTTGCTGAGAATCTTGTCGAGCGATGGAATCCAATCATTTACCGCCGCATCGACCAGGTTGGGAAGCGTCTTCGCCCAGCCCATATCGCCGGTGAACATCACGTTGGCATCCGGCACGAACGCCAACACGTCGCCTCCAGTATGGCCGGGGAGCGAAAACAGCACCACCTCGCGAGTGCCCAGGTACAGATGCATCGTGCCTGTGCTGAATGTCACCGATGGATTGGTCAGCTTGATCTGAAGCATCGCGTCGAACCGGCGCAATTGCCGCTCTAGTTGGGCGCGTTTTTCTTTCTGGTCTTCAGGTGTCTCGCTGAGTTGTTTTGCCGCGTCGGCTCTTCGCTTCTGCAGCTCATCGGGCAGCGGAAGAAAGCGCCTGTTCTTAGTCGTCTGCCAGCCCACTACGTTATCGTGAGCGATGATAGGCACGTTGCGGGCAGCAAGGACTTGATTACCGCCGGTGTGATCTAGGTGGTAGTGAGTGTTGACCGCGTACTTGATGGGTTGGCTGGTCAGCTTCCCGATCTCGCTTATGAGTTCTTCGACGGCGACCGGAGTAAAGAACGTATCAACGATGAGCACTCCGCCATCCCCGATGATGAACCCAGCATTGCCCGACGCGAGACCTCCAGGCTTGGCGATGCCGGCGTAGACACCTTCAGCGACTTTGACCAATTGAAAGTCATCTTCGGCCTTGGGAGACGCCGGACTGGCAATACCGGCAGCTCCCAGAAAAATGAACGCGATTATTGTGACAATGAAAACTCTTCTCATCGTGCCTCCTCGAGTGTTGAATATGATCGAACCCCGTGCCCGACCGCTTCAAGTAGATTGCGTCGGAAGAGTCGCATTTTAGAACAGATCATGTCTGGCTGGTAGTAGAAAGATGAGCGGTTGAGCGATCCGGTTACGCGACCCTGGAGGCGCGACTGGCGGGGGACTGTTAGTATGATTGGTGTGCGAGCCTATCGAGGCGGGGCATAAACGCTTAGTACTATGCCGCTAAGACCACGTCAGCATCAGGTAGAGCAAATATCCAGGGATATCTTTCGAGCCAAGCTGACGCCGCTAAACTGGATCTTTGAGGATTTTGCCGTTGATTATGGAGTCGACGGGCGAGTTGAGATATTTCGGCCAGATGGTTCTGCAACAGGGAAGATGTTTCTCGTCCAGTTGAAGGCTACTGACGAAGGCTCACTTGAACGTGCTTTAGGGCTGCGGCTGAAGACCGAAACGATTCGTTACTGGGAATCGTTAAGTCTGCCCCTACTCCTCGTCTTGTTACACACCCCGACATCAAGATTATTTGCGAAGTGGTTTCACGAGTTTGATGCCGACTATCGCCCCGGGACAAAGACCAAAGTGATCAGGTTGGATGTGTGCGATCAATGGACAGATGAAACTCCTAAGCGCATTGAACGTGATATTGATGCATTCAGTAGATTGAGAGATCCCCAGTTATCATTGCCTTTGGAATTTGTCCTTCTGTTCGATGGCGACAACGAACAGTCGATGCGCCAATACTCGCTCGAGTCGGCCATTCAACGAGTTGTCGAGCAACGTCCGCGTCTCGTTCAGATCACTTCCGAATTGCCTGACCACGCTCACTTCTCGGTAGTCGTCCGGGAGAATGGTTTCACGGTGAACCTCGCCGGGCTGAAGCGCGTGTCTTTCAAGTTCTCGAAGGGCTATTGGGCGGGCACTGTATCAGCTACGTTTCCGTTTGACGTGCTTACCGGTATTGCTTTCACTCTAAATTCGTTCGGTCATATCTCAATCGCGGCGCAGCTATTCTGCCGGTACGCCTGGGATTCAGTGCTTAGGAAAGACTTCAAAGTCGCGTTCGAAATGTCCTTAGCGTTAGCTGGTGCGGGCCAAATGACTGAAGCGCTCCGCTTCGCGGAGGCACTGTTATCTGAAGGCGGGAATCTGTTTCTGGTCGAGATGGCCCTGTTTGCTCCGTCCTTCGGCCTAGGCCCAATGTCCGAGGGACATGACGAGTTCCTTCAGCAACTAATGATCCGTATTATTGCACGGGAAGAAGCCGCTGGCGAGAACACGGCAACATGTGAATACAATCTCGCTAACTTCCTGAACACCAGAGGACTATGCAAAGAGGCGATTCGGCATTATCGAAGGGCCGTAGAAGCTGACCCAACGTACCTGGATCGAGCCTATTTTTGGCGCGAGTTCGCTGGCGCCCTCTTTCATTCTCGGCGGTATCGACTTGCTGCCGAGTTCTATCGCCGCAGTTTGGAGTTAGGAGACGGCGACCGCTCGCTGCCACTGTACGCGGATGCCTTACTCTTCTGTGGACGGTATTCGGATGCCGAGCAGGTGTTCGCCGATTGTGTAACTACAGGGCGCCACCCGGAGGCGGAGTGGCAATTGAAGCTTAAAACTCTACTGACTATACGAGAAATGGCTGGATCGCCTCGCCAAGCTCGCGATTCCAAGGGCGCATTATCGGTTGTCGAGGCATGCCTCGAATCACACAACAAAGGCGGGACCGACTCGGAAGTGAAGATATGTCTCGAGCAAGCATTAACTATTGATGGCCTGTGTGGTCCAGCGTGGTTCAATCTTGGTGTTGCTCAGGCTTGTGTCGGCGACGCGCAAAGAGTTCGTTTCGCCTATTTGATCGCCGCAGTCTTAGAGCCGTATGACGTCGACGCTTGGACCCGTGCGATAGTTTCATTAGTGAGTTCCGAAGAACACAGAGCCTTACTACCTGTCGTCTTCGCGATGGCGTACAGGCATAACGGCGAAGATCTAGCAGACCGGATTTACGCGTTAGCATCGTCCCAGCCCGCAAGCTTCAACACGGCTGGCTTTCTAAAATGGGTTCGGTCGATGCTAGATTCAAATCGAGAGAGCGACAGACCGCCCAAGCGAAGCCGCCGCAAAAACGCTCACGAAATCATCAACATTGATCCTTTAGAGTAAGATGAACCGCTAGGACCGCGAGGCGAATTCAAGACTAGGTTGATATCGACCCTTCGCCCTTGATCTTCAAGTGAGTTCGCGGCAATCTCATCAGGCACGACGTCGTTTCCTGACCTCGTCCACCGCAGCTTCGATCTGCGATGTGAGTTCGGCGTCGGTCGTGCCGCTAGCCTTGATCTGCTCGCGCACGGGAGCGAATAGTTCCCTCAGCGTTGGCATTTCGGCATCGCGTTCAAGTACCTCGCGCGCGTACTCACACAACGAGACCCCTTGAGCTGCGGCTCGCTCGGCTATCTTTGCTTCGAGTTCGGCTGGAATGGTGATTGTCACGGTCATCGGCTACCTCCATCGGGCGCGTGGTTCAAAGCGTCCTCAGAGATTCTTCTGCTGGTCATGGCTCAAGCGGCGGTCTGAGCCCGCGACGCACCGCTTCGGCCAGAGCCTGAGATTGGCGCAGCAGTCCCATTTCATAAGCTCTCATCAGAGCAGCGAGTTCAGCGCGTTCAAGGTCGGTCAACTCTCCGGCCTGCTGGCGATCGAGCAACGCGCTGAGTCGAAGTTCGGTTTCGCGTTCCATCCGCAGCTCGGTCAGCGCGGCTATCTCATCGGCGATCATTACCAAAACTCCACCATCAAACCCGGAATGAGTTCAAAGTCCCGCCGATTGCGTGAAACCAAGGTGGCCGCATGCGCAAGACAAACGGCAGCAATTCGCAAATCGTGCGTGCCTACGCGAATCCCTTGCTGCCGCCACTGTTGATAGAACGACTCTGCTCGAGAAGTGAAGGAAAGGATGTGAAGACGGCGAAAGTCCTTGAATGTCTCTTCGAACAGTTCGTAGGCGCGTGTGATGCTGACGTTGGTTTTTCCCGCTTCGGCTTGCCGGATCATGTTTAGCCTGCCACGCATAACCTCTTCAACGACAATGACCGGGACCGCCTGTTCGCTCGCCGGAATCGCCGTCGCCCGTTCGACAAACGCGACGTTGCCCAGCAGAACCTCTGTCATCACATCCGTGTCAAACGCGATCATTGGTCTCGTTCAGCATCACGTGCTTCATAGGCATCGTCACAGATCGCACGCAGTGTTGGGTCATCCTTGTATTGGCCCGCCAGGCTGGAAACACCGATCGTCTCGATATCGAGTGAGACGAGCTCACCGTGCGCGACGCGCTCCTCAATCTCTGCTTTCAGCGCATCGATGGCTTGAGAGCGTGTCGCACCCACGACGCGAACCTTCGGTTCACCAACCAGCGACGCGGCAAACTGGCCGTCACAGTCTTCTACTAAAACAGGGAAACTCATAGTTGAAACCTCGGCAAGCATTCTACGCTCTACGATTTCCACGCTCAATAGGTAGTTCTACCTCTGATCGAAGAGGCCATCTGATCCAGCTAACAAGAGACCACCGCGCGAAAGGGCACTCCAGGAAGACACTCATTTCCGAAGAGCCTCTTCGGCTCGACGATTCACCTCTTCCCATTTTACGTTTTGCATGAATGCATCGACATACTTCGCTGCCGCCGCGCCGTAGTCCATCTGATAGGCATGCTCGTACATATCCAGCGCGAGCAGCGGCCGGCTCATCGGCGCGTTGTGCATGTGGTCCCACGCCCAGTAGTTGTGCGCTTCGCCTGTGTGCGAGTTGTAAGCGAATATCACCCAGCCCGAACCTCCGCCGAGCGCGTTCGCAGTCCTCTTGAACTCGGCTTCCCATTGTTCGTAGCTGCCAAACCACTGTTTGATCAGCTCCAGCACCGCGCCTCCGGCTTTGCCGTCGCCTCCAAGATTGGCGAAGTAGTATTCGTGAAGAACCACCGAGCCGGTCCTGACCAGTTCCTCGCGCTTGAGGTCACCGTACACATACGGCGGGAGATCTTTGTCCTTCATCATCGCATCGAGCCGCTGTTCGACTACGTTGAGTGCTTTGACCGCCCCCGTGTAGTTGTTCTCGTGATGAGACCGGATGAGCTTCTCGGAGATACCTCGCAGTTTCGCCGGATCGAATGGCAACGGCTTCGGTTGATGCTGGCCTCGAAAGGCCCTCGCAGGCTGAGCCGCATCGGCATTCTGCTGAGTGCTACCCGTCAGAGATTCTGCGTCTGGAGCATTCAGCCCGCCGAGCGCAAGTGCTGCGCCTCCAACAAACATTCCTTTGATCGCTTCTCGTCTTTTGAGTCCTGACATAGTGTCCTCCGTTGATGAACTCGATTATGATCAGCCCCACGCATCCTCGCAACTCGCTTGACTTAACCTAGTGCGGGATGCGCGAACGTCTGACGCAAACCCCATCGAGCGGGCAGCCTTGCGGCGTGCTGGCCTTTGATATAGATTATGCGCGCCACAGTGGACGCCGCACAGACGACTCGGGTCTTTCGTGCAGGCGATTCAATCAGTCTTAATCTAATGCCAAACATCTTGCAGGAGGCCATCGCAATGGCAGAGACATTCTGTGCGGGCCGCGAGCGCTCATCCTTGACGCGAGCCACGACCGGGCGAGCCACGACGCTCAAGCGCGCGTGCGCGACGCTCGCCGTCCTTGCGGCCGCAGCGCTCATGGCGTTAACACACGCGCCCGTTGCGCGGCTTGATGCGCCCGGCGCGTTCGCGATCAAAGACGCTCAGATCGTCACGGGCGCCGGAAAGACGATCGCAAAGGGCACGGTTGTTTTTCGCAACGGGCTGATCACCGACGTAGGCGAAAGCGTCAGGATACCAGCCGACGCGCGCGTGATTGACGGGGCCGGAATGACCGTGTATCCGGGCTTGATCGATGGCTACACGAGCCTCGGACTCGCAGCGCCTGCGCAGGCTCAAGCTCCAGCGGGAGGGGGAGGCGGTGGCAGGCAAGCGGCGGTTGCTGCTGCGGCGGCCGGGGCGCAGCCTTCGCCTGAAGCGCGACTCGGCGATCCTTCGCTCGCGGCGGCAGATCAAGTCAAACCCGGCACGTCGTTCGAAGACCCACGCTCGGTTGGCGTAACTTCAGCGCTGAGCAGCCCTCGACAAGGGATCTTTGCCGGGCAGAGCGCGCTGATCAACCTCGCCGGCCAGGAGGCTTCAAAGCTCGTGCTGCGTGCGCCGGTTGCGCTGACGGTTCAGTTCAGCGGGGGCGGCGGCTTCGGCGGCGGATATCCGGGCTCGCTGATGGGTACCGTAGCTTACATTCGCCAGACATTCTACGACGCGATTCGTTACCGCGATGAAGTTGACCGCTACAACCGCGTCAAGCGCGGAGTGAACAGGCCCGAGCATGACAGGCGGCTCGCGGCGCTTCAGCCTGCACTCAAAGGTGATCTGCCGGTGCTGTTCGTCGCGAACTCGGACGGCGACATTCGCCGCGCCTTGATGATCGCCGACGAGTTCAAACTTAAGCCGATCATCGCCGGTGCGATGTACGGCTACCGAGTGGCGGAAATACTAAAGGCCAAGAACGTTCCGGTGATTCTCTCGGTGGATTTTCCAAAGCGTGCCGCCGATCTGCCCGACGACGAAGATGAAACACTGCGAGCGCTGCGCCAACGCGCTGAGACGCCAAAGGGCGCGGCAAAGCTGGCGCAGGCGGGAGTGAAGTTCGCTTTCATGTCCGGTTCGCTTCGGCCACAGGACTTCATCGCCAATGTGCAGAAGGCGATCGAGAACGGCTTGTCGAAGGATGAGGCCCTGCGCGCCCTGACTATCAACGCGGCTGAGATCTTTGGCGCGGCGGATCAGATCGGCACCATCGAGGTCGGTAAGATCGCCAACC
>JBGQGO010000283.1:0-7127 GCA_041497455.1 Blastocatellia bacterium
AAACGGATCGTGGGTGTGCCAGTACTCTTTGGGCAAGTCTCCGCCGGCGGGATAAGGCGTGCGGCGGTTTGCCGGGATGTGCGTGTGCTCCGGAAGCCACAACGACTCGAACCCGCGCTGTTCGAGCTCGCGAGCCAGATCATCCGGACGTATCGCGTAGTCGGTTGCGAACATTCCTGCTCCAAAAAGCATGAAGCCCTCCTGGTTTGAAAGTGTGACAAACGCCGTGCATGATACAGCGCCTCGCCAGTCGCTGCCAGACCTATATGACCAATAAGACCAATATGACCTATATTTCCCAGGCCTGTGACAGCGGTCACCGCGAGCCGTGACCAGTGTCATAGTTTTCATTCGACCTGAGCCCATAGACTACACAGTGACAAGAAGCCTCGCGAAGCAAGCTTCTCGCGGAGGTTGCGAGAAAGGCCGCCAGTAGTAGCGCGGTGGCCGAGGAGGTGATGATGAAACGCTTATTGCTAATGACCTTGATCTTGGGCGCGACGGCGATGATCGTCAGCGCGCTCGCTTCGTTCGCCGCTGCCGCTCCGCCCGGGAAAGACATTACGGTCGCCTCTATCCCGGATAAGACAAAGCTTCTGAAGGCCACGCTCCAGGGCAAGTACATCTTCGTTCACGACGAGGATAAGATGGCGAAGGGAGAGCCCTGCTTGTACGTCTACGAGTACAGCGAGGACCAGAAAGGCCAACCCGAGATAAGACCTGAGAAACTCGTCGTGTCGTTTCACTGCGAGCCAGTTCAGCGGGCGAAGGCAACCCAGATTGTGCTGACCTATGGGATGCTGTCTGCTGATTTGTTTGAGCTGCGCGAGATCCAATTCCCGGGCAGCACTGAGGGGCATCGAGTTCCTTGAAACGTATCGAGGCTATGGCCTCTTGTGCCGCGCGTCAAGCGGGGAGCGCGGCGCGGGGGGACAGAAGGTGAAGGGCCGGGCGCCCTCACGGCTCGGCCCTCCGCTGAAATCAGATGGACCAGAAGATTGAAAATTGAAAATTGAGAAATGAAAATTGAAAATTGAAGACTGAAGCTAGCCACGGAAGCCGCGAGTCCGCAAGTTCCAATTTGCATTTTGTAATTTTCAATTTTCAATCCCCACCCAATCCCGTTCGGTGCCTTCATATCTCCAGGGGAGAGTTGCTTCCTTAAGCGTGGGGGCTTTCCCGCAGGGGCTTGGGGAAGTTTGCCCAAGATCCGACCCACAGTTCGACGATCCAGCCTGAAAACAGCGTTTCCGCTTCGGCACCTCTGTTGCTGTGACCATCACATGTGATCGAACTGCCTTCGCCCCTGGTACACCTTCTGGCCGGGCAGATCGAGTCAAGGAGGGCGTTATGCACTCGCCGTATGGTCTGGAGGTCAGCGACAGTTGCCAAAATTGCAAGATGCGATCAGAGGGCTATTTTTGCGACTTCGACGCGGATCTGGTGAAATCATTCGAGGCGCTCAAGTACGCAACGGTTTTCCCAAAAGGAGCAGTACTGTTTGTAGAGGGCCAATCTCCACGCGGCGTTTTCATGCTTTGCACGGGTCGCGTGAAGCTGACGACGTGTTCGAGCGATGGCAAGGCTCTGATAACCAGAATCGCCGAAGGTGGAGAAGTACTTGGGCTTGGCGCGGCAGTCTCCGGTAAGCCCTACATGGTAACGGCTGAGACGCTGAATCCCTGCCAGGTGAACTTCATCAAGCGCGAAGATTTCTTGCGTTTCCTCAAAGAGAACGGCACAGCCTGCCTCCGCGTGGCCGAGCACTTGAGCAACAACTACCATAACGCGTTCGAGCAAGTCCGTTCGCTCGGGCTATCGCACTCAGCCTCCGAGAAACTCGCGAAGCTGATGCTTGAATGGTGCGCAAAGACCGGCAAAGAAACCGACAAAGGCATCAGCCTTAAGCTGACGCTCACCCACGAAGAGATTGCCCAGATAATCGGCGCGTCGCGCGAAACGGTCACGCGGCTGCTGGGTGACTTTAAAAGCAAGCAGATAATATACGTTAAGGGCTCTACGCTTATCATCCGCGATAAGACGGCTTTGGTGGCAATGGTCAGCTCCTGAGTTCACAGTTCAGCCTTCAAGGTTGCTGACCCCTCAAAGCTAACAAACTAAAGGTCTAACTCCTGAAGATGAGTTCCGTCATCGATCCAGGTTGTGACAGCCGTCACTTCGAAGGGTGACATCAGTCATAGCATCCCCAGCCTAACTTGAGAGAAAGTAACACCAGCACGGCGAAACTACGCCGTCGCCCGTTCAGTATCGGGGCCGCTCGAATTGTCGAAGACGCTCAAGGCGAAAGGACTGGTGTACTGAAGTGGCTTATGTCATCGGACGAGCGCACACGGAGGCCGTACAAGCCTCGCTAGAACGCGCGAACCTGAACGCAAAGCCCGACGATAGTCTCGCCGGTATGATGAGAGCGGCATTGATCGGGCACACCGTGGCGGTAACCCTCTTCCTGGACCACGGCGTCTCCGTGAACGCCGTCGACACAAACGGGCGCACACCACTGATAGAGGCTGTCTTCGGGGGTCACACCGATACGGCCGAAGAGTTGTTGAAACGAGGCGCTGACGTGAACGCGCAAGACGGCGACGGTTGGACGGCCCTTATGGAGGCCGCGTCAAAAGGCCGCGCTGATTGTGTGAGGATACTGCTTGCCCACGGCGCAGATGCGCGCATCAGAAACAGGAACGGCTGGACGGCTTTGAAAACGACTGCAAAGTGCAACAGCGAAATCACCCGACTGCTCAGGGACGCCGGGGCCGACTGACTTGATGTAGGGTTAGCAAAAGAGCCCGGCCGTCCGTCCTTTACGGCGCACCTGAACAATCCCCCAACTGCCGAGACTGTGAAAAGTCCGGCGAATACCCCCAACTTCAGTTGGGAGATGTTTCATTTCTACCTACGACAGGAGCGCGCCGTTCTCTCTTCCGTGCTTAGCTCCTCTCCCGCGCCGCCACTCGCGGCGCGAGTGGCGGCGCGGGAGAGGAGAGGATCGGACCGGCGTCTTCCGGCACTCGTAGGCTGAACTTAAACATCCCCCAACTGAAGTTGGGGGGTATTCCCCGGACTTTTCGCACAGTCTCTGCCGTGGGGTGGGATTCGCGCAAGACGCTTTTATGGTGTCCGCTATTAATTACACCCGACTGGACAGTAGACGACACATCGCGGCACAGCATTTTCATTGAACTTGTTCCGTACATAGAATAGGGGGATATTCCATGCAGCGCGAACAAGTTACGATCGACGGCAATGAAGCAGCCGCCTACGTAGCATTCAAGACCAACGAAATCATCGCAATCTATCCGATCACTCCTTCATCACCCATGGGCGAGTTTGCCGACGCCTGGGCAACGTCCAAAGAAAAAAACATTTGGGGCATGACTCCGGTCGTTCGTGAGATGCAATCCGAAGGCGGCGCCGCCGGCGCCGTGCACGGCACGCTTCAAAGCGGCGCGCTCACTACGACGTTCACCGCCAGTCAGGGCTTGCTGTTGATGATCCCGAACATGTTCAAGATCGCCGGCGAGCTTACGAGCACGGTGTTCCACATCGCAGCTCGCACGGTCGCTACGCATGCCTTGTCGATCTTCGGAGACCACAGCGATGTGATGACTGCGCGCTCGACGGGCTGGGCGATGCTGTTCGCCAACTCGATCCAGGAAGTCATGGACTTCGCGTTGATCACGCAAGCGAGCACGTTGCGCACGAGAGTTCCCTTCCTTCACGTGTTCGACGGCTTCCGCACTTCACACGAGGTGATGAAGATCGAGAAGCTCTCCGACGACGATATTCGCAGGATGATCGACAGTAACCTCGTGCGCGCGCATCGCCAACGCGCACTTACGCCCGATCGCCCCGTGATTCGCGGAACCGCGCAGAATCCCGATGTATTTTTTCAGTCACGTGAGCGAGTGAATCCTTATTACCAGGAGACTCCGGCGACGGTTCAAGAGATGATGGACGTTTTTGCCGCATTGGCCGGCAGGCGTTATCACCTGTTCGACTACACGGGCGCAATGGATGCTGAGCGAGTCATCGTGATGATGGGCTCAGGCTGCGAAACCAGTGAGGAAACCGTGCATGCGCTTCGCGAACGCGGCGAGAAAGTCGGGCTCGTAAAAGTGAGATTGTATCGCCCGTTCTCGGCAAAGCATTTACTCGCAGCGCTCCCGTCAACCGTCAAGAAGATCTCCGTGCTCGATCGAACAAAAGAGCCGGGCGGCGCCGGCGAGCCTCTCTATCAGGACGTGATCACCGCGATCGCCGAGAGCACAATGAGCGGCGAGTCTCCATTTAAGCACTCACCTCGCGTGGTAGGCGGCCGGTACGGTCTGGGGTCAAAAGAGTTCACGCCGGCGATGGTCAAGGGTGTGTTCGACGAACTGAAAAAGGACGATCCCAGGAACCACTTCACCGTCGGCATTGTCGATGATGTCAGCCTCACCAGTTTGCCCTACGATGCGAGCTTCAACACCGAGCCCGATGACCAGGTGCGAGCGGTGTTCTGGGGGCTGGGCTCGGATGGAACGGTCAGCGCCAATAAGAACTCGATCAAGATCATCGGCGAAGAGACGCCGAATTATGCACAGGGCTACTTCGTGTACGACTCAAAGAAAGCCGGCGCGGTTACGATTTCGCATCTGCGGTTTGGCTCGCGCCCGATCCAAAGCACCTACTTGATTCAGCGCGCAAACTTCATCGCGGTGCATCAGTTTAACTTTCTGGAGCGCTATGACGTGCTGGCGGTTGCTCAGCCCGGCGCTACGTTCTTGCTCAACAGCCCGTACTCCGCCGAAGAAGTCTGGGACCACCTGCCGCGCTCCGTACAGAGAGAGATCCTGGACAAGAAGCTGAAGTTCTACGTGATCAACGCCTACGACGTTGCACGACAAACCGGCATGGGCGTGCGGATCAACACGATCATGCAGACGTGCTTCTTCGCCATCAGCGGCGTACTGCCGAGCGATGAAGCGATTCAAAAGATCAAAGACTCGATCAAGAAAACCTACGGCAATCGCGGCGAAGCCGTCGTCAAGCAGAACTACAAAGCGGTTGACGCGGCGATCGAGAACATGCACGAGGTGAGCGTTCCCTCGAGCGTCACAAGCACTTTCGATCTCCCCCCAATTGTTCCGTTGCGAGCGCCCACGTTCGTGCAAGAAGTCACCGCGCCCATCATCGCTGGACGAGGCGACAGCCTGCCAGTGAGCGCCTTCCCGGTCGATGGCACTTATCCAGTCGGCACGGCGCAATGGGAAAAGCGCAACATCGCGCTCGAAGTTCCCGTCTGGGAAACCGACCTTTGCATCCAGTGCGGCAAGTGCGTGCTCGTGTGCCCGCACTCGACCATTCGCGCCAAGGTGGCTGATAAGTCGCTGGTTGCTGCCGCGCCTGAGGGATTCAAGACCATGCCCGCGAAGTGGCGCGAGTTGAGCGATCAGATCTACACGATTCAGGTTGCGGTCGAAGACTGCACCGGCTGCCGATTGTGCGTCGAGGTCTGCCCTGCCAAAGACAAGAGTAACGTATCGCGCAAAGCGCTCAACATGCATTTGCAGCCACCGTTGCGCGAAAGCGAGCGCGTGAACTGGGACTACTTCCTCACGCTTCCCGACAAGCCGAAGCATGGCGGGCTGCGCTACAACACCATCAAGAACGTTCAGTTGCTGCAGCCGCTGTTCGAATTCTCAGGCGCGTGCTCGGGCTGCGGCGAGACGCCCTACATCAAGCTGGTCACGCAGCTTTACGGCGACCGTGCGGTCATCGCCAACGCGACCGGGTGCTCGAGCATCTACGGCGGAAACTTGCCGACGACTCCTTACACCGTCAACAGCGATGGCCGAGGCCCAGCCTGGAGCAACTCGCTGTTTGAGGACAACGCCGAGTTCGGGCTGGGCATGCGGCTGGCGCTTGATCAGCAAAACGCTTATGCAAGGCAACTCATCGAGCGGCTGCACGCGCTGGTGGGCGGACCGCTTACCGAATGCTTGCTGGGCACCGATCAGTCGACGGACGAAGGCGTCAACATACAGAGAGAATGTGTAGCCGCTCTGAAGGCGAAGCTGCGCGATATGCATCAGCCGGAGGTCCGCGATCTGCTCACCGTGTGCGACGCGCTGGTCAATAAGAGCGTGTGGATATTCGGGGGCGACGGGTGGGCTTACGACATTGGCTACGGCGGCCTCGATCACGTGCTTGCGAGCGGGCAAAACGTCAACGTGCTCGTACTGGACACCGAGGTCTATTCAAACACCGGAGGGCAAGCTTCGAAGGCAACTCCGAAGGGCGCGGTGGCCAAGTTCGCCGCGGGCGGCAAGGAAACGGGAAAGAAGGACCTCGGTTTGATGGCCATCAGCTACGGCAACGTTTACGTCGCGCAGGTGGCGATGGGTGCCAACGACATTCATACGTTGAAGGCGTTCATCGAGGCCGAATCGCACGACGGCCCTTCGCTGATAATCGCCTACAGCCATTGCATCGCCCACGGCATCGACATGTCGAAGGGGATGAATCAGCAAAAGCTGGCGGTGGACTCGGGCTGCTGGCCGCTCTATCGTTATGATCCGCGGCTCGCAACAGAGAGCAAGAACCCGTTCCAGTTGGACTCTAAGGAGCCGAGCATTCCGCTGAAGGACTACATCTACACCGAGGGCCGATATCGCATACTTCAGCAAAGCGATCAGGCGGCGGCGAAGCACCTCCTGGGCGAGGCGCAACAGGAAGTGACAGAGCGGTGGAGGTACTACAAGCAATTGTCGGAGATGAACGGGGCTCAACTGTAGCGCAAGTTGGCAGGCAAAGCGGAAGGAGGATTGAAAATTGAAAATTGAAAATTGAAAATTTGAAAGGAAAGCCGCGCCATACAGAATCGGCGAGCTTGGCGGGCCGCACAATTTGCAATTTTCATTTTTCAATTTTCAATTTTCAATGCTGTTTGCCTTCAGGACACGAAAGGAGACTTCGCAATGGACATGACAACCGACTATCTCGGGATGACGCTTAAGAATCCGATTGTGCCCTCGTCGTCGCCGCTGTCGCACAGCGTTGACAGCATCCGGCGCCTTGAGGACGCCGGCGCTTCCGCCGTGGTCATGTATTCGCTATTCGAAGAA
>JBGQGO010000284.1:0-7103 GCA_041497455.1 Blastocatellia bacterium
AACATCTCCTCGATGTAAGCAATCGCCCACAGCGTCACGAGAAAGATCGCCGGGCCGTGAGCGAAGATTCGATAGACGCCTCGCCCACCGGTTTGCTTCATGCGCGCGCGGCTGTACCAATAGATCAAAGCAAAGTAGGGGACTCCGTGAATCACGACGTTGGTCACCGTGAACGCGTAGTCCGAGTTGTACCCGACGATCCCGATGTACCAACACAGCACCGTTGTCACGACGACGATGTCTTTGCCTGGATTCCCTACTCTTTTCACCAACCACCCGTACAGAGCCTTGAACGCGTACACACCAAGCGCCGCCCAGTAGATTGGCGCGGCGATGCGCTCGATCAACGCTGGCATAGTCGCAAAGTCGTTAGTCAGAAACCACCAGAACCTCCTTGGTAAATGCGTGTGCCAGTAGATCAGTGGATACAGCGTCGCGGCGTAGATCGCAACGGTGTCGATCCACTTTCCGAGAGCATCTCGCTCACCGGCTCGCACTCGATAGAGCGCCACCCAGCCGTATTGCTGCCTGATGAAATGAAACACGGCCAGGTATGCGAGAGCCCGCCAGAAGACAAGCTCACCTTCAGAGTAGAGCGCGATTCCGATTGCAAGACCAAGCACAGGAACGAGTGAATACAACCACGGCCTGCGCTTGAGTTCATCTCTGTCGAGATAGACTCGAAAGCTGGTCGACCAAACGTGCGCGACGTCGATCAACAAGACGGCAGGAACCCACGCCCAATCAGGCGCGTCGCCGTAGAGCACTCCGGCGCGAGCGCCGATCCATAGCGCGAGGAGTGATACAACTGCGCTGCCCAGGAAAACGGTTAGGTCGGTGCGCTTCGAGAAAAGCCACGGGAAGGATGCAGAGGGGCTGAGGAGCAGAGGAGCAGAGGAGCGGAGGAGCGGAGGAGCAGAGGCGTTTCGGGCGTCCGCGCCGTGATCCGCAGTCGATAGAGTTGCCGATGCCATTTCCTTCACCTCTGCTCCTCTGCTCCTCTGCTCCTCCGCTCCTCCGCCCCTCTGCTCCTCTGCTCCTCAGCCCCTCTGCGCGACTAGGATCTCGTCGGCCGCTCGCGTGCCGTGATAGAACGCTTCTTCAAACAGCGGAACTCCGCTCAGGTCCGTGTGCGCGAAGTGAATTCCACGATACGGCTTCGACGCGGCTCGCCGAGCTTCGCTCCAGACGAAGCCGGGCCGCGGTCTTATCATCGCGTGTCCCCACCGCATCACGTCGATGCGCTCGGTCAGCGATCTTATCTCCGGATGCGCGCGAGACAAATCAGTCAACGCGATGTCCGCCCATTCATCTCGACCCGCGGCAAGCAGTCTTGATCTTGCCGCTCGAGGATCGGAATCGCAAAGCGCATAGTAATAAGTGAACACCGTAGGGCCGCGATCCAGCCCGCGCTGATGCGTCGCTACAACGTAGCCGAGCGCGGGACTCTCGTAAAGAACGTTGTCCCACGCCAGCGGAAAGCCTCGATCCTTCGGCCTGTCCTTCAAGAACAGATTCGCCACCATCCACGCGCCGTATTGAAACTCGGCCACGTGAGCCGGCGGGTTCTCTCGATAAGGTCGAATCAGGTAGCAGCTCAAGAAGTGCGGCGCAGCGAAGATCACTTGATCGGCATGAAACCCGGCTGCGTTCCGGCCTTCTTGATCGACGGCGATCACATCCACGCCGCTTCGGCCGTTCGGATCAGTCGGAATGATCTCTGCCGCCGCGAGCCCCAGTCTGACTTTCGATTTCACCTTGCCATAAAGGTGAGACACCAGCCGGCCGTTTCCCTCCGGCCAGGTCATCAAAGGTCGAGCTTCGGCGCCAGGCCTGGTCACGCGCGAACAAAAGTAAAACAGGCCCGTCCACGCGCTCGTTTGATCGATCGTCAATCCATAATCATCGCGGCAGCCATAGTCGATCAACCAACGCAGCCGCTCTGACCGCCACCCCCGGCGCTCGAGCCATTCGGCCATCGTGATCTTGTCGAGCGCGGTGATTTCGGCGTCGTCGGTTCCGGTCGCGACTGGAATCGCAAACGCGCGCCGGCCTCGCGCGTCACGCCACCCGGCCAATCGACTGACCTCGGCGTTGAATGCCTCGAACTGCGCGAGGTCTTCGGCGCTTGCGCCAGCGTGCAGGTAGAGGCCTTCATACCAGCGGCCACGATAGAACACTCGCTCTTCGGGATCGCGGCAGAGGAACTGCTCAGCCACGACTGGCTCGCCTTCAGCGTCGCGGCCTTCGAGCACTCCCATTTCATCAAGCAACGAAACGAGCGCGTTGTTCTCTTTCATCGGGGCCGGCAGATAATGCGCGCCCCAGGGATAGGCGATGAGCGGCGACGTTCCGCTCCGAGCCGTCCCGCCGGGCGCTCGTTCAAGCTCGAGCAAAACGAAGTCTTCTAAGCCGGCTTTGACCAATTGCCACGCGGCCGAGAGCCCCGCGATGCCGCCCCCGACGATGACAACGCTCGTTCGCTCCCACTGGTCTTGCGAAGGAGTAATGTGTAAACCGTCACGCAACTTATGACCAATGACATCGGAGGTGCCAACGATTTCGCCCTCGGGCAATGGCGGGCGCGCTTCACGCGACCTGCAAGCTGCGAGCGCCGCCGGCACCCCCAGAAACGCCGCAAGCACTTCGCGCCTTGTGAAACTGTGTCGCGTCATAACAAGCGCATGGAGTTCAGGCTTCAGCCTGCGTTCTGATCGGCGGAAAAAAGGGCCAGCCTGAAGCAAGTGCATGGAGTTCAGGCTTTAGCCTGCGTTCTGATCGGCGGAAAAAACCAGGCTAAAGCCTGAACTCCATGCAATTCTGCTCGATCACTTTGCCGCAGGTCGACGAAGAATAGAAACGACCTCTTTTCCGCCAATCATCGTGTCGCCCACGGTGACACCGACGAAGATGAATCCTTCGGCTCCGGCTTCGTTCAATTCTTTTTGCATCGTCGAGGTTTTCTTCGTCGCAAGAAGCTTGTATTCCCACTGCGCCGGTTTAGCTTCTGAGTCACGCTCCAGGATAACCACGACTTCCTTGCCGCCAAACGTCGACGAGTAAACAGACTGGCCTTTGAACTCGAACCCGGCGTTGCCTGCTTGTTGCAGCTCTTTCTGCATTGTAGAAGTCTTGCTGGTGGCCAGCAGCTTGTAGTCGTAGCGCTTCTTTGGAACGGCCGGATCTCTGGACATAATGACTACGACTTCCGAGCCACCGAAAGAGGTTTCGCCACCCATCGTACTCTCGAAATGGAATCCGGCATCCGCGGCCTCGTTCATTTCCTTCTGCATCGTCGAAGTCTTGTTGGTCGCCAGAAGGCGAAACTCGCGTTGGTCGCCAGCCCGGGCAGATGGTTGAGCATCTGTCCCGGCGGTCGGAGTCGCCGAGACCAGACTTGTCGTCGCGATGATATCAGCGCGCTCTGCTTCGGGGCCTCTGCCGCTTGATGAACCCGCCTGCCCAAAGGCAACCCCGGACAAACACAAAGCAACCACAATGATTCGTATTAACATGATCTCCTCCTGGATTCTTTGATTCTCTTGAGACGCGATCACCACCGTAGTTCGTTGTAAGACTCGTGATTCTCTTCTGACATTCTTCTCATTCGTAACGCTTCCACTCAGACTCGTAGTAGCGAACGAGCGCTTGATTGTCCAACCGGTTGATCTCAACCGGCAGCGCGCTCAAATCCGAGGGCAAGACAAACAGCGCCGCCATCGTTTGATCATCGAGGAAGCGCAAGCCGGCCGGCGCGCGCGCGGGCGGGTCAAACGGCTCACGCCGGGCGAGCGCGAATCCCCACACGCCGAATGACGGCACCGCCGTTTGATAAGGCTTCACCGCAAAGCCCGCCGCTTCGATCGTCTTCACGATGCACCAGTAGGAATTCCGCGCGAACAGCGGCGACGTGCATTGGACTGAGATTGCCGCGTCGGGCGTGAGACTCAACTTGAGCAGTCGATAGAAACGAGTCGTGTAGAGCTTACCTAACGCGAACGTGTTCGGGTCTGGGAAATCGACTATCGCAGCGTCGTAAGGTCCGCGCGGCTCGTCGAGCCAGATCATCGCATCCTGGTTGATCACCTGAACCCGTGGATCAGAGAACGAATGCTTGTTCAATTCGCCGAGCGGCGAAAACGCTTCGGACAGTTTGGTCATCGCCGGATCGAGATCGACAAGCGTCACTGATTCGACTGACGGGTAACGCAAGATCTCCCGCAGCGCGAGTCCGTCGCCGCCGCCCATCACGAGCACCCGCCGCGGCGACCCTGCAAGCGTCATCGCCGGATGAACCAGCGCTTCGTGATAGCGATATTCGTCCGTCGAGCTGAACTGCAAATGTCCGTTCAAGAAGAGCTGGAATCCCGCGCGGCCTCGCGTGACGACGATCCGCTGATATTGAGTCGTGCGCGAATAGATGATCTCGTCGGCGAACAACTCGTCTTCTGAAAGCGTCGTCAGCGCGTTCGACTTGATTATTCCAATCCCCAGCAGCGCGATGACGATGGCCGCGCGAGCGCGAAGCCCCGACACCTCCCCTTTTATCAGAGGCCGCATGAACCACGTCGCCCACAATCCCACGCCCGCGTTCAGAAGTCCAAACACCAGCGACGTTCGCACCAGCCCAAGTTTCGGCACTAAGAAGAGAGGAAACAAAAGCGACGCAATCAACGCGCCCACGTAGTCGAACGTCAGCACCCGCGAGACCAGCTCTTTGAAATCGAGCACGTCTTTTAGTATTCGCATCAACAGCGGCAGCTCGAGGCCAACCAGCACGCCTACAGCGAACACCACGCCGTACAGGACGACGTGAAAGTAGCTCAGCCGCCCGAAGCTCAAGAACAACAACGGGGCCGACGCTCCGCCGAGCAGCGCTACGCCCAGCTCAACTTCAATGAACTTGCGCGCGAGTCCCGTCTCGATGAACCGCGAAAGCCACGCGCCGACGCCGAGAGCGAAAAGGTATATTCCGATGATCAGCGAGAATTGAGTGACCGAATCTCCGAGCACGTAGCTGGCCAGCGTTCCGGCGAGCAGCTCATACACCAGCCCGCACGTGGCTATGATCAGCACGTTCAGGAACAGTACAGGCGTGCGGTTCATCAACTATCCGTGGATCGCGGCTGAGACGATCAACGCGATCCCGATTATCACCGCAGCGATGACGATTCCAAGAGCGACGTTCTGATCGTCTTCCAGCTCTTTGCGAATCGAAAACGGCGAGACCTTCACGATGATCCAAAACGCGAGCGCGAACAGAATCAACCCGATCAACGTGAACGCCAGAGTTTCGACGATCAGGTCGACCATCTGGTTCATCGGTATCACCAAAGCGGCTGTGGGAGCCAGTTTGGCGTCGAGCATCTTCAGCAGGTGTGCGAGCATTATTTTCCTCCTCGGTAGCCTGAGTGCCAGAAGTGAAACGAGCGATAACCGCCGGGCGATTGGCGGACGTCGGCGGGCACTCGCTGTCTTTCAGGGTCGCCGAATTCTTTTCCGGTAAACGCGACAAATCCATAAGCCGCGATGATGATTGCCCCGATCACTAAGTAAGCTCTTGTGAGCATTATGCCTCCGTGGTTTCTGGTTTCTAGTGACTTCTACCGAGCATTTCGCTAGCGATCAAATCGGTAAGAAAATCCGTGCGAATCCGTCGAATCCGTTTCATCCGTGGCCTATGCTTTCGGAAGAATCGCTTTGCTAGTGCCGCATAGACCACGGATGACACGGATCCGACGGATTTACGCGGATACCACATCTTCACTAGCGAACCTACAATAAAACCAGAAACCAGAAACTCTGTCTTAACTCCCAAACGGACTATAATCACTATCCGCCCAGCGACGCCTCTCGAAACTGAAATGTTGAAACGCTACAAACAATGGGATGATGGAGACGAACAGCATCGCCAAAAACAAATGCAGAACCCGCGGTACGCCCTGGTCGATGCGAACACTCACCGTCGCCGGCTGCTGCCACTTTTCCCACTGCGCTTCGAGCCTAAGCATGTACTGGCCTGCGGGTAGTGCAGAGAGGTGAGTGGCGGGAGATTGACTGCCTTCGCTCCACGACTCGCCGTCGTCTACGCCGTGGTAATACTCGACCGGCATCGAGAAGGATTGAACGTCACCTGTTGCGTCGTCTATCAAATCTCCTTCGACGTACAGCCATGAATTGTCGACGTTGGACCGCGCAGTCACCCTGATGTTCTGACGGCCTTTCAACTGAAACGGCTCGCTGAAGATCACCTGCGTGCCCTCGGAATTCGCGACCGGCTGCAGCGCAAACGTCTGGTCGAAGACCTTGGTGCGAGAGCCAGTCGCGATTATCACCAAGCCCAGCAGGAAGGTCACCGCCAACATCAAGCCCCAGTACCTGTAAACCTTCTTGTGAGGAAACAGTTGATTGGGCGCGATCTTCGACGTGCGAGGCAGCCCTGTTATGCTGAAAGCCTTCTCGACGTCTTCGCGCTTCACGTAGCTCCCGAGCGACCAGTTGATCTCGCCCGTCGGCGCGGAGCGCACCTTCTTGCTCTTCTTCTTCGACGTGGGCTCAGCGGCCTCTTCCACTCCGAGCTGAACCAGCGAAGCTTCCATCGACAGCATTCGTGGCGGATGAACGTAGTCAACCGCACGCGTCTGCTCGCCCACTTCGACCTTCCAGTAGAACTCACCGATTACGTACTCAACGCGCGCGATCGCGTCTTGATAGATCTTGTAGCTCTCGCTCTGAAACTGAACCGCGTCGCCCTTGCCCCCGAACGCACCGGTCTTGTGAAAAACGTCGCCGGGCGGGACCGCTTGCACGTAGCTCCAGTTGTCGTCGCTTCGGACCAGCCAGCGGAATCCGATCTGCGGGTTGTAGAGTAGAAATTCTTCCCAGTAATAGCGCACGCCTTCGAACTCGACGCTGCGGACCATGAACCCGATCACCATCTGCTTCACGCCTTCGAACTCGCCGGTCGAGCCGATGGGAATGATCGGCGGAGTCTTCGGCGGCTGAAGCGCCTGCATGAACTCGAGCCGCCCGTGACTCACATCGAGCAGCGCGCCGCAGTTCGGGCAGGTCACTCGAAGACTCTGATCGGGCGCGCGCAGCTC
>JBGQGO010000285.1:0-7092 GCA_041497455.1 Blastocatellia bacterium
AGACCTTGTCAGCTTTCCCCAACCCGAAGGTGAGTGGCAACTCGCTCTGAGAGCAGTAGCTCGACCCGCTCTTCACCACACTCCAGAGTTTCGTTTGATTCGGGAGCTTCAAAGTGACCCTTGCGCCGATGCCGTCCCGATTCGAGACAACACCGAGGGTCTTGATGCGCAGGATATTGTTCTGATTGCCGCCCTCGTTGCGAAGCAGCCGCGCCTTACCGTTGTTCGAGGTGATCACCAAGTCCAAATCGCCGTCATTGTCAAAATCACCGTAGGCTGCGCCTCTGCCGACCATCGCTTGCTGCAGCGCCCGGCCAAGCTTCGTTGTCACTTCTTCAAACTTCTTCTTTCCCAGATTGCGAAACACGTGCGGCGGCTCAGCGTACCTGACCTTTTGCTGAACCGTGTTAATGTCGTCCGACACGTGCCCATCGGCAGCGAAGATGTCCGGCAGCCCGTCTAGATCGTAGTCGAAGAAAAAACACCCGAACGTAAGCGTGAGCAGCGATGCTCGCCCGATCGTCGAGGTCGGAGCTTCGTCGATAAACAAGCCCGAGCCCTCGTTGTGATACAGCGCCATCATCTCGTTTGAGAAGTTGCCGATCACAAGGCTCTGCCTGCCCGAGCCGTCGTAGTCCGCGGCGTCTACACCCATGCCGGCGCGCGCCACGCCCGCTTCGCTGAAAGCTACGCCCGCGGTCATCGCGTTGTCGGTGAACGTGCCGTTGCCGTTGTTGTGATACAGCTTGTTTGGTTGGGTGTCGTTGGCTACGAACAGGTCAGGCCAGCCGTCGCCGTCGTAGTCGATCATCGCCACACCGAGAGATTTGCCTGTCGGATCGTGAAGCCCCGCGCGCTCGGTTACGTTCTCGAATGCGCCGTCGCCCCGGTTGTGATACAGCGTCGAGCTTTGACCCTTGTACGACTCGGGCGTGCAGTAGGATTTGTTCTTGCCATCGAGCGTGCAATACAGGTCTTTGTCGATGGACCAGTCAACGTAGTTGCAAACGAACAAGTCGAGCTTGCCATCCTTGTCGTAGTCGAACCAGACCGCGCTTGTTGAGAAGCCGGGGTCGCCCACCCCCGCCTTCGCAGTTACGTCTTGAAACTTGCCGTTCCCCAAATTGCGAAACAAGTGATTAGGTCCGAGGCAGGTGATGTAGATGTCGTCCAGGCCGTCGTTGTCGTAATCGGCGGCCGCGCACCCCAGCCCGTACATTTCAACGGCGAGCCCTGCTTCTTTCGTGACATCGGTGAAGCTGCCGTTGTGGTTGTTGTGATAGAGAGCCGGGTAAGACCTGGCGCCCGAGTGGTCTGGCCAGTTCATCGAGTTGATGAGCAAGATATCTTGCCAGCCGTCGTTATCGTAGTCTAAAAACGCGCAGCCCGAGCCGAGAGTTTCAGGCAAATACTTTTTGCCGAAGGCGCCGCTGTGGTGTTTGAAGTGAATGCCTGCCTGCTCGGTTACGTCGGTGAATGAGATTGGTCCGGAATAGCGCGGCGCTTCGGTGGCTTGCGGGGCTTGCAACTGGGTTGCTGACGAATCGGCCGATGAATCCTTCTGCTTCTCTGCTGTCGAGGACTGGCCGGGGGGCGGCGCAGTTACGCAGCCTAGAAGAGGCGACAGAAAGAGAACGATTAAACAAGGTATAAGACTTCTTTGCATCACAACTACTTTATCGGTATCCTCATCAGGTAGCACCCGATAAACCTTGTGTAGCTCAAGGGAAGCTGGATATTCAGAGTCGTTAATACAGATACCAAATCGTGGAGTAGAGTTCGCGCTTAGTTCCATGATTTCAGTCTACGTAGCGTTTACGCTCAATTCCCTTCCTGTGGACGGAGCGGTACATGTTCAATGTGTTGGAAGTAAAAAAGCTTCTTCCACCTCACGCGGCACTTCAATTGGCACAAATAGATTTGCCGGGTAGAGGTAATCTTCGCCTGTCTCATCAACGACCCGTATGTAATTACTCCTTGCGGCCGACTCATCGGGCAAGAGTTGGTAAACAGTCCTCACCTTCAGATCATCAACGTAGCCGCCATCGTTGATACATATCGCAAAGCGAGCTTCGGATTCTTGGTCTTTCATTACGCTCAATCCAAATAACGCTTAATCTTCATTCTAACCTTACCAATGCCATGGGCCTCATACCAGTGTATTTCGGCGAAACGTATCGTACCATCAGAGAGGCTCACGCTGGCAACTCCTTTCAGCTTTCTCCAACGGTCTCTGCCAAAGTCGCCAACTCTCTAATTCTGCGGCCGACGGCCACTATCTCAATATTTTGTTATCTGGCCAACTACCTCAAAATCATCAGCCATAGCCAAGCACCTAATCGGTATCGAGCTCCGAGTTCAAGGTAGTCGTCCCAATGTGGCTTGAAAGATCGCGCGCCGCGGCCTGGCGGTCCACATCTAGATTCCTCAGATGCCTTCCTCAACGCGGTCGGCGACGCCAACCGCAAAACGTTAGACCGGTCGTCGTTTATCTTGAATTAGCGTACAGTCGGCTTCGCGACTTAGTCCCGACGACAACAGAACCGTGCTCGTGAATCTGCTGGCGCTCGTTGTTGTCCTCAGGATGAAGCTGACGATACGGTCCCGTTATGAACTGAGCAGACTCGTCGGCTTTGAATCGCTTATAGAGCGTCTGCTCCCGTGCCGCCATATCCGAATTGCCCAAGCCCTGATAGCACAGCATCAAGTTGTAGTGAGCCTGCAAATCTTCAGGGTCGATCTTGAGCACCCTTTGAAACTCGTCGATAGCTTCCGCGTACTGGCGCTTGAGAAAGAGTATCCGCCCGATCTGATTCACCACCACGCGGTCGCGCGGGTACTGGGCGGCGGCCGTGCGCAGATGTTCGAGCGCCTCATCGTAGCGCCCCATGCTCTTGAGCGCAGTAGCGAGGAAGAAATATGACTTCGCCAGATGCGGATCGACTTCCAGAGCTTTGCGCAAGACTTGCTCGGCAGCTTCCATGTTACCTTCTTGAATTCGCCCTCTCGCAACGTTCACCCAACCGTCTGCGTAGTCCGGATCCATTTCGGTGACTTTCAGGAAAGCAGCTTCGGACCCTTTCAGGTCGCCCTGCAGCAAGAGACCGATGCCGTAATCGTTCCAGCGCTCGCGCACTGCCTTGTCCAGGAACGGTCTAGTTTCGGGCAGTGGCGCGTCGCGAGGAACAACCTTCAGCGACGATTCCTGATAAGCCATCACCGTGATGGGAATGTCGGGGATTGCTTTGATCTCTCCCGACACCGTCGAAGTGTCGCCAGTGAAAACCCATCGCCCATCATCGTGAGAAGGCGTCACCGAAAAGTCTTTATGTTCCGGGTCGCGCACCCCGGCGAACGCCCACTGCGTGTTCCACCAGGCGAACTTGCGATAGTTGACCTTGGCCCGCAGGTAGATTCGCTCGCCGCAGTTTTCCGGAATGTTCAACCGGTAATGAATTGTGTCGGCGGCGCCCGGCGGGATCAGCCGCACGTAAGCGACCGACCGCGTCATCCACGCGTTGCGTTTGTTGATCGGGTTGCCGTGCTCGTCAAGCTGCAGGCTTCGAAAGAAGTGGGCGCCGGGTTCAACAGGACCGCGGCCGTGCTGCTCGACCTCACCGCTGTGAAAGATCGTTTGGCCTTTGTCGTCGACCGCTTCAAGCTCCACCCAGACGTCGAACGCGTCAACTGTTCCGCCCGGGAAAAAGTGCCCGACCTTCCTTGTTCGCACTACGACTTCTACACGCACAGACTCACCCCGCCGCACAGTCGCGTCAACCTTATCGAGCGGCGCAATGACTTCTGCCGGCGGCGAAATGAAAGCTTGCCCGGCGCCGAAATTCATAGACTCTTCGCCGATGGCAAACGTGCTCGACAATTGCGGCTCTTCCTGCCCGATTTTCTTCTTTTCAGTTTGCTGCTGCGGCGCGCCCGTGCGAGCTATTCCAAAAATGTCGATCGACACTTGCCCGTCTTGCAAGAATGCTTGAGTCGTCTTCAACTGTTCGTCATCGCGATTGACGAACGGCAGAGCAGTGTTCGCGCCGGGAAATCGATGCGAATGTACCTTTCCATCTCGGGCGGCCGGGTCGTTGGACGCTATGAGAGGCATGTGACAGTCAGCACACCTCTGTGGCTTCGGCGGATAGTAGAAGGAGCGCGCGCCCTCGCCTGAGACCGCAGACGCCTGCCAGTTGTCGTATTCGTTGAAGCCACGGAACCAGCGATAGCTGTTCACCGGCACGTCCAGGTGAACTTTGTGACAGCTCGAACAAAACTCAGGTGTCTGCGTCGTGTGAAAGCTTTTTAGAAAAGTTTCTCGATGCGGCTGCGGATCGACGTACAGCAAATAATCGTGAGCCCATCTCAGTAGCCTATTGTTGCTAACCGCCAGATCGTGCAGCGGCGGATACTCGATAGTGAAATCCCCCTGACCCATTGTGCTCTTGACGTGAACTATCGAATGGCATGAAGTGCAGCCCAGTCCGTTCTGAGCTTCGGGCGTGTCGATCTGTTCTTTGATTGGGCGCTCGAATCGTCCGTTGAAAAATACAGCGTGATCGTGGCACCCGGCGCACCATTTCGAAGGGCGCGTGCCGATGACGTCTTGCATGTACTCGACCGATTTTCTGTACCACTGATTGTTGAACGAGGCGAAGTGATGCGCCGAGGAATCCCATTGATCGTAGATTTCTTTGTGGCAGCGAGCGCATTCCTTGCTGGTCATGAAGAACGTCGAGGGAATCGTGCCGCCGACGTTGGTCTCAGCCGACGATGGGAAAAACGGTGCGCCAGCGCCGGCTCCTTCGTTCTCCATGGTCAAAGGAACGGTGTCAGGATTAACGATTCTGTGCCTGGCCTCCCTGGCGTATCGATTGTAAGCAGTCGAGGCTACTGGAAAGACAAAGACGATGCATGCGATCGCCACGTAAACGAGCGGCCTGCGTCGTGAAGCCGAATAGTTGCGCACGGCTCTGAAGAGAACCAGCAAGAGCGGAATCGAACCCGCGACCGCAAACGCTATGTGAGAGTAGAGCGCCCAGCGATAAGGGCGCGTCGCGCCGAAGCGCATCAAGAACAGCCCAAGCGCGGCGCTAACGGTGAGCAGGAGGACCGCAAGCTTCATAGTCCGCGAAAACTGACCGAAGCGTTTAAAAGCGTATGCGGCGAAGGCAATAGCGAGAACAACGCCAAGCAGCAGGTGCAGCGCAACATTCCCAAAGTAAAGCAACGAAGGATCGGCGTAGGCAGCTAAGTATGAGCTGTTGACAAGCAGAGCCAGATAGCCAATGACCAGGAACTTCGCGATCGTGTCGGGAGCTTCTCGCGTGATCATCTCATCCTCCACAAGCTATTCCTTAAGAAGCGCCTCTATCCTGGTTCACAAATTGCCGTCGATACACTCGTGCGCAATCAGCGCTTGGGCAGCGCGCATTATAACAAGTATCGTGGGTCCACGCAGCTTAAGATACGGCTTAGGATATGGCGTTGCAAGTCGCCTCGCTGCGTTCTCCTCACAACGACTAGCGCTCGCCTGGACCGGGTGAGGCCGACGCGATCAGTCTGCCATCGTAGTCGGACCACCTGGCTTCCTCCCGGCCAGGAGTATGGCGGGTACATCTTCAGGCTCGCGCCCTGATTCGCCGCTACGACGTAAGCGATATTCTCTACGACTAGCTGGTGGAGACATCAACTAATAAATGCGAGAAACAACCAGTTGGTATTTATGGAACGCGCCAAGCATCCGGGTCCGTTCTTGAATCTCCTCGATCAGCAAGTCGAGCGATGAGAGGACCTTGGTTGCGCTCTGGTATTCCGCCGCAAGCGCCACCTCAATCTGCCGCCAGCGCAAAAAGAAAAGGTCGGCTCGCTTCCGCACCAGACCAGCCAGGGCGCGAGTTTCGTCAGTCGCTTTTTCAGATAGAAGGCTCACCGGGATACCGCCGCTCAGCGCCTCACTTGTGTACTCGCCAGCATCTTTCCCATCAATTGCAATTTTATACTCACCCGAAGGCAGCCCTTTAAGATGTACGATCACTTGTCCGATCTCAATGATCACCGGCTTGACTCTCCGCAGCTTTTCGGAAGGAAGAGGCTCGGGCCATGGAAGTGGAGCGATGACACTTAAACTCGCCGTTCTGTCCTGATCAAGAGTCACCTGCTTACTCAACTGTAAGCCGCCGACCGGCGCTCCCCAGCCGCGCAATATCTCAGCGGCCATCAGCAACTGGCCATCTTCCTCAGGATGCACTCCGTCAGGAGCGAAGGTGTAAGCCGGATCATCCTTCTTTGCCTGCAGCAGTGCTTCTGTTGTAACTGTGTGCAGATCTATTACAGACAGTCCTTCGCGCTGAGCGATAGCCTTCACAGCCTCGCCATAGCGATCCAGCACGTCGTTGTACCGATCTGTGTGGGACCAGGATGTGTGGCGGGTGCCGTCGTAAACGGTCGGCGTCATAACGTAGATGCGAGCGCCGGTCTTGGATTTTAACTCTCGAATGATTGCAGTAAGCCCATCTTCGTAGACCTTCGAAATAGCCGGATCGAAGTCGCGGTACTGGCCGTCGTTCATGCCGAAAAGGAGCGTGACCACAGTCGGCCGATGATCGACTACGTCGCGCTTGATACGAGCAAGGCCGCCGACTCCAGCGCAGGGCTTACAATCATTGCCGCTAACTTTATCGCCGCCCCATCCCGTATTTATGAATGTGACTCGCCGGTCAGGGTAATGAGTCAGCACGTAGTGCTCAACGTAGGTGGTGTACAGGCGTTGCTCGGTTATGCTGTCGCCATAAAAGACTACGCGGTCCCGATCTTTGAGAGCGAAATCGCTTTGCTTTTGGGCGAGTAAGCCGCGTGGTAGTCCCGTCGGATGGTTTCGTGGCGGACTAGCCAGCGCCGCATAGTTCAGGTTCAAGCACAGGAAGGTAATCCCAACCGTGATGAGAAGCAGTCTCCGTTGAACAGGCATCCGTTTTCTCCCGGTTTGACTTGTGCCGATCTTTCAATCTGATTTTAACCAGATGGCTTCAGACCCAGAGCAGCTACCGTCTCGGGGTCGAGAACAGCTCGCCCGTTTACCTTATTCACTAC